>JAAZED010000375.1 GCA_012512465.1 Oxalobacter sp.
CCATTGTATGGCTCCAGCCTGGCCCATTTTTCCTCCTTGCCCTCGCCTTCCCGGACTTCGACCGGCTTTTTGACACGGATATACTTTTTGGCCACATCCTGCTCTTCAAGCCCCGCCTGCTGCAAAAGAAAGACAAAAGACGATGCCGACCCATCCATGATCGGAATTTCTTCCGCACTGACATCAACATGAAGATTATCGATGCCAAGACCGGCACAGGCCGACATGATGTGCTCAATCGTTGAAACCCGTACGCCATCCTTGACAAGCGTTGAAGCCATACGGGTATCCCCGATCGCCTCGGCACTGACCGGAATCGAGACAGGAGGATTCAGATCGGTGCGATGAAAAACAATACCGGTATTGGGCGCAGCAGGCCTGAGCACCAGCTCAACCTTATAACCCGAATGCAGGCCGATACCCACTGTGCGTGTCAGATATTTAATCGTACGTTGTTTCAACATAATGTTTTTGGCAGGGACGTCTGTGTTGGGTTTCGTTTTTATGGTCTGCTATTTTACATGCTTGACAACATGATCGCATATTTTTTCAGCATCTGCAGGAAACAGCGACTATCCCGGAATTAACCGGGAAACGCCATTTCCTGCCGTTTCAGACAGGGATTTTGACAGGATCAGTCCGCCTGCCTGCGCAGGAAAGCCGGGATATCATAGGTTTCCATGCCGTTCTTTTCCAGTGCCCGCACCGTGTCAGTCGCAGAATCACGTCCATGGCGCCATACGGCCGGCTTGTCCAGCGCATCAAACTGCATGGTGGAAGTCATAGTCCCCTGGATCTGGTCAGCGCCATCCATACGTACCAGCGCATCGTTGGTTCCGGTACGCAACTGCGGTGTCTGAATCAGGTGCATCGGCTTCTTGTTACGGCCCAGCCCCGTTGCCACGACGGTAACACGGATGTCGTCTTCCATCTGGTCATCGTAGGCAATTCCCTGCACAATCGTGGCATCCGGCGAGGCAAAAGCGCGGACGGTCGCCATGACATCCTTGATTTCCTTGCCCTTGAGATTGCGGCTGGCGGTCACATTGACCAGCACACCTCGTGCGCCGGACAGGTCAACCCCATCCAGAAGCGGCGAGGCAACGGCCTGCTCGGCAGCAATCCGCGCACGGTCAATACCTGAAGCCGCAGCGGTTCCCATCATGGCCTTGCCCTGCTCACCCATGATCGTTTTCACGTCATTGAAGTCCACATTGATATGGCCGCGCACATTGATGATTTCAGCGATACCGGCAACCGCATTATTCAGCACATCATCCGCATGCTGGAGCCACTCCATCATGCTCGCCTCTTCATAGATTTCTTCCAGCTTCTCGTTTAAAATCACGATCAGCGAGTCAACATGGGATTCCAGCGCTTCAAGCCCTTCATCGGCCATATCCATACAGCGCTGTCCTTCGTAGGAGAAAGGCTTGGAGACAACCGCAACCGTGAGCGCCCCCAGTGACTTGGCTACTTCCGCAACGATGGGGGATGCCCCGGTACCCGTCCCGCCACCCATACCGGCAGCGATAAAGACCATATGCGCTCCCCGCAACGCATCTTCAATCCGCTCGCGTGAATCTTCTGCCAGCTGACGCCCCACCTCCGGCTTCATGCCGGCACCCAGACCGGTATCACCAATCTGGATAATATTGTGCGCGCTGGAATGGGAAAGCGACTGTGCGTCCGTATTGGCCGCAATAAATTCAACGCCGGAAACGCCTTTGTTGATCATGTGCTGGATGGCATTTCCCCCTGCGCCCCCAACGCCGACCACCTTGATGACGGTTCCTAGCACTGCATTATCAACCATATCAAATTTCATAATTACACTCCCTGTCTGAATGCGGTTCCCAAATGAAAGCCTTCACGCGATGTGACAACTTCCCGTTGAAAACCCTCCTGTCATAAATAAAAACATCAATTCAAAACTGCCAAACCTAAAAATTCCCGACAAACCATTCCTTCATCCGCTGCCAGATGGCCTTGGCGGACCCCTGCTGCTGTGTCACAACCGTTCCCCGCAAATACTGCTTTCTGGCTTCGTGCAGCAAACCGTGCGCTGTTGAATAACGCGGGCTGCGAACCATATCGGCAAGCTGTCCGTGGTATCCGGGCTGCCCAACCCTTGCCGGTTTCAGGAAAACATCCTCTGCCAGTTCCGCCATACCCGGCATCAATGCAGAACCGCCGGTGAGTACCACACCGGACGAAA
>JAAZED010000035.1 GCA_012512465.1 Oxalobacter sp.
GTGTGCCCGACTGCGTGCTGCGGAGTCACTCAGCGACATGCGCTGGATTGCTGCCGGAAGATAACCGGTTTCGCGTTAACGCAAATGCGACTGGCTGCAGTTGCTGTCCCGCCAGGACTTCATCAGCCGCCTGAAAATCACGCATCACAGCTGAAAAATCCCGCTTCAAAAAGAAATAGCAAGGAAAACACCTTCTGTTTTTCTCTTTGCCGCCATCAAGTTCCCGCAAATGCTGCCGTTAAGTTACACATGAGCAAACTTGATTATCTGGTGGTGTAATGGGTTCATTTGAAATAATTAACGTGTACGAGCGCCTTGCGGGACTGACCGCACAAATGGCGGAAGCTGCACTTGCCAGAAACTGGGGTGATTTTGAAACACTCGAAAATCAGTGTGCAAAACAGGTGGAATATGTCAAAACGCTGAAGAAAACACCGCTGACCGGTGAACCGCTTCGCCGTAAAATCCGCCTGTTGAAAGAAATCATGGCACATGACCGGAATATCAGGGAAATGACCGAGCCATGGCAACAGCAGCTTCCTTCTGTCATGCGACATTAAACTTCTCCGGCAGCTTTTCAGCTGCCGGAATCATTTTGGCTTCCTTACCTTACACAGTGGCCAGTGCCTGATCCAGATCGGCTATCAGGTCATCGATATGCTCCAGCCCGATGGAAAGGCGCAGCATATCCTCGGAAACTCCCGCTTTTTCCAGTTCTTCCGGGCTTAACTGGCGATGTGTCGTTGAGGCGGAGTGGGTAATCAGCGAACGGGAATCCCCGATATTGACCAGGCGCGTGAAGAGATTTACCGCATCCAGCACACGCGCCCCTGCATCACGCGGGCTGATCCCTGCGGATGGCTTGACGCCAAATGAGAGGATACTTGGCGCTTTGCCATTCATGTATTTCTGAAGCAGCGCATGATCCGGATGATCCGGCAATGCCGCACAATTGACCCATGCCACTTTCGGATGATCTTTCAGATAGCGGGCAACCGCCAGCGCATTATCGCAGGCGCGTTCCATGCGCAGATGCAGGGTTTCAATACCCTGGAGAATCAGGAAAGCATTCATCGGGGAAAGCGCTGCCCCCATATTACGCAACGGTACCACGCGCGCCCGGGTAATATAGGCCGCATCCCCCATTTCTTTCGTGTAGACCACACCGTGGTATGACACATCCGGCTCATTCAAGCGATTGAAACGCTCACTTTCAGCCCAGGGAAATTTCCCGCTGTCGACCACTGCGCCGCCCAGGCTGTTGGCATGTCCACCAAGCGCCTTGGTCAGTGCATGCACCACAATATCCGCCCCCCATTCAAAAGGACGGCACAGATAAGGTGTCGGTACGGTATTGTCCACGATCAGCGGAATGCCATGCGCATGGGCAATTTCCGCCAGCCGTTCAATATCGGTCACATTACCGAATGGATTGCCCACGGATTCACAGAAAATCGCCTTGGTTCTTGAATCAATCAGCGGGATAAAACTTTCCGGATCACGTGAATTGGCAAAACGGACATCAATGCCGTATTGCGGCAGGGTATGCGCAAAAAGATTGTACGAGCCGCCATACAGCGTGCTGGCTGTGACGATATTGTCACCCATCTCTGAAATCGTCTGGATGGCACAGGTAATGGCCGCCATGCCGGATGCCATTGCCAGAGCGCCAATACCGCCTTCCAGTGCCGCTACCCGTTTTTCCAGCACGTCGTTCGTGGGATTCATTATCCGGGTATAGATATTGCCCGGCACCTTGAGATCAAAGAGATCCGCGCCGTGCTGGGCGCTGTCAAAGGCATAGGCCACTGTCTGGTAAATCGGGACGGCGACGGATTTGGTCACAGGATCGGGCGAATAGCCCGCATGAATGGCAAGGGTGTCGATTTTCATGGCTTCTCAATAAGATCAGAACAAAGAAACCAGTTTACATGGATTTTTTCACCGGATGCCCTTTTCAGGAAAAACCCCTTAAAATTTAATGTCCATCTGCCAAAACCGAACGCCATGCCGGAAACCCATTGCCCACTCTGTCACCACGAACTCGACATCCGGGATGTCACGCCCTGCGATGTATGCGGCGCCAATCCGGAAGAACTGTCCCATCTTGCCGCCGGGCGGCACACTTATTCAGAATATGAAATCTTTCCGGAACTGACGCTGGTCCTCTGTGATTTCTGTGACGTGGATTTCGGCTCATATGACCCGGTCTGGTTTGGCTTGCCGAAACAGGCAAAAAATCGGATACGAGCACATGCATAAACGTTCGGTTGTTTCCCGTCCGACGCCGGGCAAAGACAAATTCTGTCCCATGTGCCAGCATCGGCTGGCTTTCCTCCGCTTTATCCGTGCATCACGCAATCGGCATGAATCGGAAAATCCATAACACCCCCCTCTGGCATAACAGCATTTGCGGGAAACCGGGACAAGCCCTGTTTTCTCAACGCAACCGTTCAGGATGCGTATAGATGGTATGGCTGTTTTCACGAACAAAACCCGCCAGCGTCAGATTGGCCTTGTCCGCCATCCTGACTGCCAGTGCCGTTGGCGCAGACACTGCTGCCAATATGCCGATTCCCACCGACATACACTTTTGGACCATCTCATAACTTGCCCGGCTCGTGACCAGCACAGCACCGGATGAAAGCATTGCCTCCTGTTTCACCAGTGCGCCAATCAGCTTGTCTAAGGCATTATGACGGCCAACATCTTCACGAACGAGGGTAATCCGGCCGGCAGCATCCATCCAGGCGGCCGCATGTGTCGCACCGGTCTGTTTTCTGAGTGCCTGCAACGCTTCCATCCCGGAAAACCCTGCATGAAGCTGTGCTGAGGTAAATGAAGCAGTCGCATTTACCTGCTGCAGTGGCTTGACCGCCTGTTCGAGGGATTCCGTCCCGCACAGTCCACACCCGGTCCGGCCGGTGAGATTTCTGCGCTTTTCCTTGAGGCCGTGAAAGCGCTCACTGGCAATCTCAATGGCAACCCGGATACCATCTGTCTGCTTCCAGACCTCACAGCTGTATAACTCGGATGCATCCACAACAATCCCTTCTGTCAGGGAAAACCCCAGGGCAAAATCCTCCAGATCACCCGGGGTTGCCAGCATGACGGCATGGGAAAGTCCGTTGTACTCAAACGCAACAGGTACCTCTTCGGCCAGGCAATCCCTGGTTTCGGCATACTGCCCGTCTCGATAATGCACACCAGAAAAAAAAGCGGTTTTTTCGTATTCCATGGCAAATGTGCTTTCAGGGCAACAGCGCAACAACAACCGTCGACTCATCCACCAGCGCGAAGACCCGTTCCTGTTCCCGGATACCCAGAAAAGCGGGAGAAAAGCCGACAAGCTGGAGACCGGAATCCAGCACCATGGATACCTCGTTTTCAATATCCCCTTGTGAGATACGATTCACCACACCATGCAGCAGATTGAAATTGGCGGCATCAGAACGGGCGGTTTCGCGATCAATTTTCACAGCGGTGGCCTTGCACAATGCCATGACGGACAGGCCCGGCTTTAATGCCAGGAGTTCTGCGCTGGTACGGGTAATCCGTGCCACCAGCATCGAACCGTCTCTTAACTCCAGCACGACCCTGACAATAGGGCCTGTCAGTTTCAGCGACTTGACGCGGCAAGGAAGATGATTGCGCATACTGGTCTGAATACCCAGATGCGGCAATCCCGCCTCACCCGGGGCATCATCCTGCTTGGCCAGTTCATCCAGGAGATGCTGGCGCTTGGCCTCAAGTAAGGCGGCGATTTCCAGCAGCCGTTTACCCGCTCCTGTCAGTTGTGCACCACCGCCGCCAACACCACCGACATTTTTTTCCACCAGCGTCATGCCGGTGAGGTTGGTCAGTGTATCAATGGCCTGCCATGCCGCCTTGTAGCTGATACCGGCTTCCCGGGCAGCCTGTGAAATGGAGCCGGTGCCTTCTATCAGCCTGAGCACCTCGATCCGTTTGTCGGCTGTGGAATGCCCAAATGCATTAACCAGAGAAATGGATTCTTTCATGTCTCCTATTTTGCCCTGAATTGATGAAAACTGCCTGTTTCTTTCCACAATTTTTTTTGTTAGACTAACCGCTATTCCAATTTGGAATAACGAAAAACAACAAGGAGAAAAACATGCAATTCATCAAGCGCTTTATCGCACTGGCACTGGGCCTTTCTCTCATTGGCGTGTCAGCAGCGAATGCGGAAACAGTCAATGTGGCGGTTGCCGCCAACTTCTCGGTTCCCATGAAAATGATTGGAGAGGATTTCGAAAAAGCCAGTGGCCACACCGTCGCGATTTCCTCCGGGTCCACGGGAAAATTTTATGCCCAGATCAAAAATGGTGCCCCGTTTGATGTCTTTCTGGCCGCTGACGACAAGACACCGATCAAGCTCGAAAAAGAAAACGAAATCGTGCCTGGCAGCCGCTTCACCTACGCCATCGGCACACTGGTTCTGTGGTCAGCCAAAGAAGGTTATGTGGATGCCAGGGGCGACATCCTGAAAAAACAGACTTATTCCCATCTTTCCATTGCCTCACCCAAGCTGGCACCTTATGGTCTGGCCGCGCAGGAAACCCTGGAAAAGCTGAAGCTCTGGGATGCCGTGCAGCCTAAGCTGGTACAGGGTGAAAACATTGCCCAGGCCCACCAGTTTGTTGCCACCGGTAATGCGGAACTCGGCTTTGTCGCCCTCTCCCAAGTGTACAAGGATGGCAAGGTACAAAGCGGCTCGGCATGGATTGTTCCGGCAGAATATTACAACCCGATCCGCCAGGATGCCGTTATCCTGAAGAAAGGCAAGGACAATGCAGCAGCGGCGGCACTGATGGCTTACCTGAAAACCGAACCGGCACTGAAAGTCATCCGCTCTTTCGGTTACGCCACAAAATAAGGGGTTTGGCAGCATCAAATGACTGAATTCGATTATTCGGCGATTGTCCTGACGATTCAGCTCGCGCTTGTCACGACAGTCATCCTGCTGGTTATCTGTACGCCACTGGCCTGGGCACTTTCACAGACCCGTGCCTGGTGGAAAGGTCCGGTCAGTGCGGTGGTGGCACTCCCCTTTGTGCTGCCCCCCACTGTACTGGGCTTTTATCTGCTGGTCATGATGGGGCCCAATGGCCCGATCGGTAAAATGACAGAAACCCTGGGTATCAGACCGCTTCCCTTCAGCTTTGCCGGGCTGGTGGTGGCATCCATATTTTATTCCCTGCCCTTTGTTGTACAGCCGCTGCAAAATGCTTTTGAAGCTATCGGTCCGCGTCCGCTGGAAGCGGCTGCAACCCTTCGGGCATCCCCGCTGGACACCTTTTTCAGTGTGATCCTGCCATTGGCACGGCCCGGATATCTCACCGCAACCGTCATGGGCTTTGCGCACACGGTAGGAGAGTTTGGTGTGGTTCTCATGATCGGCGGCAATATGCCGGGAAAAACGCGTGTATTGTCTGTCCAGATATTCGATCACGTGGAAGCCATTGAGTATACGCAGGCTCACTGGCTTTCCGCCGGTATGCTTGTGTTCTGCTTTATCGTACTGCTCGTGCTCTATATCCTCAACCCGACGGGGAAACGGCGGACATGAGCAACATCCAGACACGCATTCAGGTGAATTTTCCCGGCTATACGCTGGATGTGGACCTGACACTGCCCGGTGAAGGTGTAACCGGTCTTTTTGGCGCATCCGGTTCGGGTAAATCCACCTTCTTAAGAGCAATTGCAGGGCTGGAGCGGCCGGTGAACAGCCGTATTACCATCCGTGATGAAATATGGCACGACGACGCCAACGGCATTTTTGTACCGCCTTACAAACGGGCGCTGGGATTTGTCTTCCAGGATGCCTCCCTCTTTCCTCACCTGACGGTACAGAAAAACCTGCAGTATGGCCTGAAGCGGATTACCGAAAGTGA
>JAAZED010000376.1 GCA_012512465.1 Oxalobacter sp.
ATTCATGGATCAGTGAGCAATGCAACATTCATGAATTACCCATGACGCCCCTAAGGATGAGCGGGATTGCCGATTTATATTCCTACTGGAAGCTGCATCGCCTGATCAAGTCCTGGAAAGCCGATATTGCACATGCTCACCAGGTGCGTCCATCCCAGTATGGCGGGATATCAACCTGGGGTACAAAGGCTATTCCCATCAGCACAGTGCATTCGACGAGTTCCAGCAAGCATATGCGCCGTTGTCGACACCTGATTGCTGTGGCGGATGCGGTAGAGGCAAATCTGGTAAAACATCATTACCCTAAAGAGATCATTACGCGCATCTATAATGGTGTGCCTGATGTAATACGTGGTGAACGCAGCCTTTTACGTCAGGAATTGGCTATTCCTGAGGAACAGTTTGCTGTCGTGCTTGCCGGACGTTTTCACCGGGATAAGGGGCAGGATTTGCTTGTGGAAGTTGCCAGGCTGTGCCCGGAAAATGTTCATATCTATTTTCTGGGAGATACCGAAACAGAATTCGGGCATCAAGTGCTTGCCATGTCAGCGGGACATCCCCGCATCCATTTTCTGGGATATCGTAATGATGTGCAGCGGATTCTGCCCGCTTTTGATGTCTATGCAGCGCCCTCGCGCCGGGAGGCATTTTCATTGTCGCTGGTGGAGGCCGGTGCAGCCTGTCTGCCCGTTATTGGCATGCATGTGGGCGGTATTCCTGAGGGGGTGCTCAATGGCGAGACAGGTATTCTGGTTGCGCCAGGTGACACATCGGCTTTTGCCGGCGCAATACAAAGACTCTCTGATGATAAAGTATTCTCTGTCAAGCTGGGAGAACAGGCACGTCAGCGTTATGAAAGGGAGTTTACTGTTGAACATATGCTGGAACAGACTGAGCAGGTTTATAAAAAACTTCTGGATAAAATCTGATTTTTAAAATGACATTTAACTGGCTACAAAGATGACAACATCAATTCTTGTTACTGGCGGTACGGGGTATATCGGCTCTCATACTGTTGTGCAACTGCTGCAACGAGGCAATCAGGTTGTGATACTGGATAACTTGAGTAACAGCAGCCGCAAGGTTTTAGATCGTATTGAACAGATTTGCAGAAAGCGTCCGGTTTTTATTGAAGGCGATATTCGGGACAGGCAGATATTGAAGAAAATCTTTCATGAGCATGCTGTCAGTGCCGTCATCCATTTTGCCGGTCTTAAAGCAGTGGGGGAAGGGGAGGAAAAGCCCTTCCTGTATTATGAAAACAATGTTGTGGGTAGTGTAATACTGCTTCAGGAAATGGCCCGGGCCGGTGTGTATACACTGATTTTTTCTTCTTCTGCCACGGTTTATGGTGATCCGGGTTATGCCCGTTTTGATGAGCAGACACCGGTTTCGGCTGTCAATGTTTATGGTCGCACCAAGCAAATGGTTGAAGATATTCTGCGGGATGGCAAAAAAGCACAGCCGCTCTGGAATGTGGCGCTTTTAAGATATTTCAACCCTGTGGGAGCACATGTTTCCGGATTGATAGGAGAAGATCCGACAGGAATCCCGAACAATCTGATGCCGTTTATTTCACAGGTTGCTGTCGGAAAGCGGGAAAGACTTTCGGTTTTTGGCAATGACTATCCAACGGAGGATGGGACTGGTGTGCGTGATTATATTCACGTTGAAGATCTGGCATCTGCCCATCTGGCTGCGCTCGACAAGCTGATGAAAGAAAAGGAGGCCTTTCTCACCGTTAATATTGGGACAGGACGTCCCTATAGTGTGCTGGAAATGATAGAGGCTTTTGAGAAAGCATCAGGAAAAACCGTTCCCTATCAGATCACCGGCAGACGGCCCGGAGATATAGCCGCCTGTTATACGGATCCGGCGCTGGCAAAAGAATTACTGGGATGGCAGGCACAATATGATCTCAACCGGATGTGTGAAGATACCTGGCGCTGGCAGCAAAATAATCCCAAGGGATACCAGTAAGGCCGAGACATAGACAGACTGTTTTTCGAGTAGAAAAGTGCCCTCTTTCCTTCAGGGCCTGGAGTCTTCCAGGCGGATTCGGTGTCGGGCAAACTGGATGGCGGCAATCATGATGAGAACCGGCAGGAAGGCTTCATAAATTTCTTCAAATGAGGAAATGCCGGTATCCCAGAAATCACTGACGGCTACGCCGGTATAACGTTTATAGTTATCTGCGAAGCGATCAACGAACTTGACAAAAACAGTCAGCATGCAGGTTGTGCCAATGGTCCATACCGTGGCGTTCAGTCGGAAAAATTCCCGGAACAGGAATCGGGTATATCGTTTGAACAGATAAATGGCGATTACAAGCCACATCAGCAGGAAGAGTGCGGTTATGATTTTTTCATGAATGGGGTTGTTGGGATTCAGAAAGAACCTGATTTTGATGGCGGTGGTATCAGTCTGTGTCAGCCAGTGCTGTATGCCGAGTTCGCGCAACAGCATACCGAGCGTAACAAATTCAAAGAGCCAGAAATTGACATTCTGTTTTGAGGTATTGTCCTTTGGCCTGCAGACATAAAGGACAATCATTGCCAGGATATAAAGGGGAGGGGTGATGTAATCATCCCAGACAAATGTCATCCGGATCGCCATATCACGGTCCAGCAGGAGCCAGTTGGCCAGTGGAATGATGCCCATGACAATAATAAAAACGGGCGCAAAAAAGGGATGATAAAACCAGTTGTTTTTTGATGAATTATTCATTATTTCAATTGCGATGATTCAATACTTTTCTGTAGACATCCAGGTTTCTTCTGGTCATGGTTTCGACAGAAAAGTCGGTCATTATACGCTTTCTGCCTGCGGAGCCAAGCGTACGTCTGAGATTGGCATCATCAATCAGTTGCTTAAGCACAGATGCCAGGGCAGAGATATCAGCAGGCTCAATAAGAATACCTGTTTCCCCTTCCTGAATGGCTTCGGGCAGGCCACCCGCCCGGGTGGTGACAACGGGAACAGCCGCTGCTGCGGCCTGGAGCAGAGAGACGCCGAGCCCTTCCATATCTGCCGGGTGAGCAAGTATATCGAGCCCGCCAAGCCATTGGGGAAGGTCTGTACGGAACCCCGTAAACTGTATGATGCCGGAAAGGCCTTTTTGCTGAACAAGGGATTCAAGCTGGGAGCGGAGTGGTCCCTGCCCGAAGCATAGTACCCGGACAGAGGGATATTCCTTGTTGAGCCTTTCGATTGCTTCTATAAGGTAGGCATGTCCCTTTCTTGGGATCAGCTGTGCAACAATGCCGATAATAATCGCATTTTCCGGCAGGCTGAATTCTTCCTGTATTGCGGCACGATCGACCGGATGAAGATACGGCGCGGGATCTACCGCACTGCGGACACAGGTGACTTTTTCAGGGGGAACACCTTCCGAGAGAAGAACCTGGCGGATAGCTTCAGAGATGGTAATTACATGATCATAAAGCCGGTATTTGAGCGAAACAAGGAGTCGCGATTCAGGGTTATCGACTCTTCTTGAAAGGATGCAGGGGGTTTGTGTCAGTTTTGCCGCAATGCCTCCCCAGATATCTGCCCCTCTGCGGCTGTGCAAATGGACAATATCCGGTTTTTCGCTTCGTATGACAGCGGTTAACCGGCTGACAAGCCCGATATCTGCATCGCCTTTCATGGGCATTTCAACTACCTGTGCGTATTGGGCTGCTTCCCTGGCGATATCAGCACCGAGCGGACAGGCAAGGATATTGCTGACGCCCAGCTCGGACAATCCCTTGATGATATAGGCTACCTGGCGGGCGCCGCCATAAAAATGCTTGCCGGATTCGACATGGAGTATTTTCATGGCTTGCTCTTGAGTACGGATTCCAGCGTTGTCATGACAGTTTCTGGTGTGATTTCCCGCAGGCAGTCAAACCTGCCGTTACACGTTGGTTTGCGCCGACAGGGGGAACAGGGGAGTCCGAGCCAGATGACTTTTGCATTATCACGGGTGGTATTGGTATAAGGGCAGGTTGAGCCAAACAGGGCAACTGTAGGAATATCAAAAGCAATGCCCATATGAGTCAGACCGGTGTCAACACCGATTAATGCTGCTGCATGAGCAACGATGGCAACGGCCTCAGCCAGCCGGGTCTGGCCGACAAGGTTAATAATATCCGGTGACCCGGATTGAATTTCCTCTGCTGCGGCTTTATCTGCCGGGCCTCCCAAAAGAACCGGGATCAGCCCGGTTTTTTCTTTGACCATTGGCGCCAGGTGTTGCCATGCATCAGCAAACCAGTGTTTTTGCGGCCGGGTGGTAAAAGCAGCAAAAACAATATATTTTCCGGGGGATAAACCATGCGCCGCCAGCTGTTCCAGTGCCTGTTTTTCTGATTGGGGGTTAAGGGAGAGTGATGGCGTGAAATGCGCGTGATCAAGTTGCAGTTGTTCAGCCAGGTACAGATATTCCGAGCTGATCCGGTGAGATTCCCCGCCTCGGGGAACAACCTGGTTCATCAACCATTGGCTGCCTTCTCTGGAGCCCAGCCCAATACGTACGGGGGCTGAACTCATCCATGCGAAAACACCGCTTTTGAGTAATCCTTGCAGATCAATGGCGACATCAAAATGACGGCTCTTCAGTTCAGCGCCAAAGGCACGGATTTTCTTGAGCGCTTCAAGCTTTTTTCCGTTCTTCCACAACGATTTCCATTCGGATACGGGCATGACAATGCACTCATCCACATAGGGAGAATCGGACATGAGCGCTTCATTGCCATTTTCCATGAGCCAGGAAATATGCGCTTGGGGATAGGTCTTTTTGATCGCCTCTGCAAAAGGTGAGGCAAATACAATATCACCTATGGCGGATGCGCGGACTATCAGCACTTTTTTCACAGGTTCTCCGTTACCTGGGGGTACGGTTAATTATCCCCAAAAAGATCTCTGCTGTAGACTTTGTGTTCCACATCCCGGATTTCATCCGTCACACGGTTGGCAACGATGATGTCAGCTTCCCGTTTGAACGTGTCCAGATCATTGACGACGCGGGAATTGAAAAAATGGGATTCCTCCAGCACCGGCTCATAGACGATAACCTCAATGCCTTTTGCCTTGACGCGTTTCATCACGCCCTGAATACTGGATGAGCGGAAGTTATCCGAGCCGGCTTTCATGACCAGACGGTAAATGCCGACAATATTGGGTTTTTGTTCAACGATACGGTCAGCAATAAAATCCTTGCGGGTGCGGTTTGATTCGATAACCGCCTGGATCAGGTTCTGGGGAACCTGGCTGTAATTGGCCAGCAATTGCTTGGTGTCTTTGGGAA
>JAAZED010000377.1 GCA_012512465.1 Oxalobacter sp.
ATCCTGTAATTGTTCGATCGAACGCGCACCAATGCCTCTTGTCGGGAAATTGACGACCCGCAGAAAGGCGGAGTCATTATGCGGATTATCCATCAACTGGAGATAAGCCATCGCATGTCTGATCTCTGCCCGTTCGTAAAAGCGCAATCCCCCATAAACCCGGTAGGGAATGCCGGCACCGAAAAGCGCATGCTCAATCACGCGTGACTGGGCATTGGAACGGTACAGGATAGCCATTTCACTGCGCATCCACCCCTCGGCAACCAGGCTTTTCGCTTCTTCGACCAGGTACTGCGCTTCATTGATATCGGATGTCGCTTCAAAAACCCGCACGGGTTCACCGTATCCGGCATCGGTGTGCAGGTTTTTCCCCAGACGGCGGCTGTTATTGGCAATCAGGGCATTGGCCGCCTCCAGGATATTGCCGTGAGAACGATAGTTCTGCTCCAGTCGAATCAGGTTCTGCACCTGGAAATCGACCTGGAAAGCCGCCATGTTTCCGACATTGGCCCCACGAAAGGCATAGATGCTCTGATCGTCATCCCCGACAGCAAAAACCGCAGCGCCACCGCCGGACATCAGCTTGAGCCATTGATACTGCAGGTCATTGGTATCCTGGAATTCATCGACCAGGATATGCTTAAAACGTGCCTGATAGTGTTCCCGCAACAATTGGTTGCGGGAAAGCAGTTCATAGCTGCGCAACAGGAGTTCGGCAAAATCCACCACCCCTTCCCGCTGGCATTGGGTCTCATACAACGCATAGAGCTCAAGCATGCGCTGGTCGTAATCGTCATAGGCTTCAACATTGACGGCCCGCAACCCCTGCTCTTTGGCATTGTTTATATAATGAACCAGTGCTCGCGGCGGATATTTGTCGTCATCAACCTGGTTTGCCTTGAGCAGCCGCCTGACCGATGAGAGCTGATCCTGCATATCCAGAATCTGAAATGACTGTGGCAGGGCGGCATCACGGTAATGTGCCCTTAAAAGCCGGTTGCACAACCCGTGAAAGGTACCGATCCACATGCCCCGTGTGTTGACGGGAATCATGGCTGACAGGCGCGCTGTCATTTCGCGGGCAGCCTTGTTGGTGAAAGTAACCGCCAAAATACCCTGTGTGGAAACCTGGCCGGTTTTTAACAGCCAGGCAATGCGGGTGGTCAGCACCCTGGTTTTTCCGGAGCCGGCTCCGGCGAGAATCAGTGCGGGTTGCGCCGGAAGCGTAACAGCAGCCAGTTGCTCCGGATTGAGATTTTCAAGAAGTTTCTGCATGCCGTCATTATCCCGCAAACCCGGCAAAACGGGGGTATTGTCATTAGGGTCAGCACGCATTAATTTGCTGCCCCTAAACACAAGGAGAAATTTCCGGCACGGGAGGCGCCACCTGTACTCGCTGAAACATAAATCCGCCGCAGTACCTTCCAATTGACAGTATCATATGCTCTTTGGGCTCTGCCCCGCTTTTTTAGCCAACGGAGATTATTCGGTACCACAGTATGTTTTCATCTGCAGCGCTTTCAGGCATTACCTGGTCAACCCTGCCCTGGGGCAAAATCCTCGGTATCGCCTGGGCTATTCACATCATCATCCTCTCCGGCTGGATCATCCTGCAAAAGCGACCGCCCATCTCCACCATCAGCTGGATTATCTCGCTGGCATTCATCCCCTATATCGGATTTGTCATTTACCATTTTATCGGGCCGCAGAAGCTCAAGCGCCAGCACTATCGCCGCCTGCTCGTCAAAACAGCGCTGCAGGAACAAAACCACCTTCTTCGCCTGCGCGAGCAGGCCCTGCTGATCGGCGTCACGCCCTCTCCCTCGCTGATACAGTTAACCAGGCTGGTTAACAATGCTTCCGGGTTTCCGGTTACAACCGCCACTTCCATGCACTTTCTCGTGGATGGGGAAGCCACCTATACCGCCATCTTCGACGCCATCAGAAATGCTACCCACCACATTCATCTGGAATACTATATCTTTGAGCCGGACAACATCGGCACCGCACTGCGGGATCTGCTGATCGAGAAAGCACTGGAAGGTATCAGTGTCCGCCTGCTGGTCGATGGCATGGGTTCTTCCCGTCTGAAGAAAAATTTTATTGAACCGCTTTTAGCTGCTGGCGGTGAATTCGCGTTTTTCCACAAATTCCATTTTTCGCAAATTGTTAAACCCCTTGTCAACCTACGGACCCATAGAAAAATTGTCATTTGCGACGGGCACACGGGCTTTACCGGTGGATTGAATATCACGGATGAGGAAGATGAACGCACCCTCGATTATGCCTATCATGATACGCACATCAGATTGAC
>JAAZED010000378.1 GCA_012512465.1 Oxalobacter sp.
ATGTTGGCTGCACCAAGCCAGTCAGCGCTTTCCTGACCTCTCAATTTGTCTCCCATGAAGGTATCCATGGTCGTACCGTCCTGGAGATTAAACTGTTTTTCCAGCTCAAAGGTGGCTTTCAGGCCGCCACCGAGATCTTCATAACCGCGGAAACCAATCAGGTTGGTTGCATTTTCGCCCATGCGGACGTCAGAGCCACTTTCCTTGATATACCCGGTATCAACTGTACCGTAGATTTGAACATTGCTTTGTGCCTGGGCCATTCCTGCTGCTGCTCCCAGCACGGCCAAGACTAATATTTTTTTCTTCATGATAAAAAATCCAGTTAATGGGTTGTGTAAAAAGTTGGAAATTAAAACAATTTTGTTTTATGCGCGATATTTTATGACATCACAGTGCCCTTATGCATAAATTTTAAATGAGAATGATGTAGCTTGTAAATGAGAATCATTATTATTTGTGGAATTGTTGTAAAAAAAAGACATTATCAGGATGATATTCTGCCATCGCTTTTTCAGGAGACAAGCAGTTGTTCATGAGATCAGGAGAGAAGAAGGGGCAGAATCTGTTATGCCATTTTGTCCTGGTTTTCGGTATAAAAACGGGCAAATTCATCTGCAGGCAAGGGCTTGCTGAACCAGTAACCCTGGATGGCATAACAGCCCATTTCCATCAGCAGGTCATATTGCTCTCTGCTTTCAACACCCTCTGCAATGACATGGTAATCAAGACTTTGCGCCATATTGATGACTGCGCTGATCATGGCGCGGTCGTTTGAGTTGTTTTCCATGTCACTGACGAAAGTACGGTCAATCTTCAGGACATCGGCATCAAATTTTTTCAGGTAGGCCAGACTGGAATAGCCTGTGCCAAAGTCGTCAATACTGATACGAATTCCCAGGGATTTCATTTCCTGCATGATGCCGAAGGTTCGTTCAGTATCAGACATCAGGACAGATTCCGTGACTTCCAGTTCCAGTGCGCCAGGCGTGACATGGTGTTGTTTGACCACCCGGCGGACGATATCAAGCAGATCCGAACGCTGGAACTGGACGGTCGAGAGATTGACGGAAACCGGTATTTCACCCAGCGTCTCACGCCACTCGTTGGCCTGGCGGCAGGCTTCATTCAAGACCCATTCACCAAGCGTACCGATAAATCCGGAGCGTTCTGCGGCGGGTATGAATTCGATGGGAGGAACAATCCGTCTGGTGGGATGACGCCAGCGAATCAGTGCTTCACAGCCAGTGATACCCCCTTTGATGTGTGAGTACTGCGGCTGGTATACGAGGAAAAACTCATTGTTCTTGAGGCCCCGTATCATGTCGGCCTCAAGTGTCTTGCGCGCGGCCAGGTCAACTGACATCTGGGTCTGGTAGAAGGAATAGTCTGCCCGGCCCTTTTCCTTGACGTTATAAAGTGCCGTATCCGCATGGCGCAGCAGGAGTGATGGTGTTTCACCATCATTGGGATAAATCGCGATACCGATGCTGGCAGACAGTACTAAAGAGGTATTCTGGATAAGGAAAGGCTGCTGGATGCTGGACTGCAGGTTGACCGCCATGCCGGCGGCGTCTTCCGGATCCCGAATGTCATTGACGATGATAATGAACTCATCTCCACCATGCCTGATGACGATGTCGGTTTTTCTGACAGCTGTTTTGATCCGGTTTGCCAGTTCGCGCAGCACTTCATCACCGATTTCATGGCCAAAGCTGTCATTGATATCTTTGAAAAGATCCACATCAATAAACATGACCGCAAACCGGGTACCGCTTCGGGAAGCGATGGAAATGCACTGGGTAATCAACTGGTCAGTCAATGAACGGCTGTACAGACCGGTGAGGCTGTCATGGGATGCCAGATGTTCGATCAGTTCCTGTCTTGCCCTGGCTTTTCTGGCCAGTTGGAGCGCCTTGAAGTGGTAAGTCAGTGCGGCAACGAGCAGGATAAAGAGCATGCCGCCAGCGGCAAGTGTGACAAAGAGAATCTGGCGTTGGGTACTTTTCTTGGCGGTGGCGGAGCTTTCTATTGCGATCATCAGCTTTAAGTGATGATCCTTGAGTTCGGTCGAAAGCACATAGTAAGGTTTTTCACTGTTACCGAGTTTGTAGATGGGTGAACCGGAATCGCTATCCCATGGTTTGAGTTCCAGTGTCTTGAATTCAGTCTGCTGATAACGTGTCTGCCGCTGTTTCTCGGAAAGTTTGCCGACTTCCGCTCCGGGCAGTGCCATCATTTCGTATTCCGGGTCGGCGGCCTGAATGATCACGCCGTATTCATCAATAAGAAGGCCATTGGTCTGGCTGATCCAGTTATAGAGATAGGAAAGATCGATTTTGCCGGTGACAACGCCAATAATCTCATTGCCAGCGCGTACCGGGGAAGAAAAGAAAAGGCCGGGAAGATTGGTCCGGCGCCCCATGGCATATTGCTGCCCGTTCTCCCCCCGCAGGGCAGCCTTGAAGTACTCCCGGTCTCCGTAATTCGTGCCGGCAAAACTTTCCGGCGTGTCCGCATTGCTGGTGGCAATGGCAATACCATCTTTTCTCATTGCCCAGAGAACACTGATGACGCCGATATCTTTTACCGCTTCGGCCAGTTCGCGGCTGGCTTTTGCCACAGTCTGGTACTGGTGAAGATATTTGCTGCGGTTTTCATGCGGCACGCTGGCCAGTTCCGGGTGGCGGTTGAACTCCCTGAGTGTCTGCTGTATGTTTTCATCGCGGCTGATGATGGCCGGAAACGAATGTAAAAGGCTCATGGTCCGGTGCAGGCCTTCGTAAAGCTCACCAATGGCAATGCGTGCTCTTTTTTCCGTGACAGTGTAGGCCTGGTTGGTTTGCCATGAAACATAGGCATGGGCAATGAACCAGGAAGCCACCATGCATATCAATGACATCAACGCGGATGTGATGATGAATGGACGGCTTGATAGTTGGTCGGAGTTGTCGTTTAACATTGCCTTTTGTGTATAAAGGTCCAGACCGGATTTAGATGCCGGATTTTGTGAATCCGGTGTTCTGGTGATGCCAATCTTTCCCGGTCAGCTTCCCCATTGGATTACATGGGCATGACAAATTATTTTTTTGCTGGCAGGAATTACGCTATTTTAGATGAAAATGCTGGAATTCAACACATTTTTGGTGCCTTCCGGAAACAAAAATGTGTTCTGATATCAGG
>JAAZED010000379.1 GCA_012512465.1 Oxalobacter sp.
GATGCCTTGTGCATGGCCAGGTGTACGCGTGCATTCTGGATCGCTTCCATCGACTGGATCGTTCTGCCAAGCTCACCTTCCAAAGCCCGCTGGAAATTGACCTGCTCCAGAAATTGCGAAGAACCGATCTTCTGGTTTTCCAGCACCTCAAAGCCAACGCCGCTTGCCTTTGGCAGGCCTTCCGAAGCCAGCTTCAGGCGCAGGCCGTGTACCATGTCAACAGGCACAAGGATCGAGCCGCCGCCATTGGTCACCTTGTAAGGAATCTGCATCTGCTCAAGCGTAGAGATGATGGCCCCCCCATCCTTTTCCGCAAAGCCCGAATACAGGACCCCGTATTCCGTTTTCTGGGTCCACGTCCAGATACCGGCCATGATGGCGATCACCACCGCAATGCCGACAATTAGCGCAATATTCCGGATACGAGGCTCGGCAAGACGCTCCCGCGCCTGCGCGATACGCGCGCTGATGCCGCTGGCCTGAGTCTCTGCACTGGCTGGCGCATCCGCCGCCGGTGGCATACTGCCCAACACTCCTGGTTCTTCCGCTACTGCCATCTTCGCCCTCCAGGCTGACTGTAAGTGAGGTAAATCGTTGTTTTTTATTATTTCTCATCCCCGCCAAACGCATTAAGGGGAATTATGAGTAACACCAATTGTCCTTCTTAAGACCCGTTTTCAAACCGTTGAATAAAGCGGTTTTTTGCCACTTTATCGGTGCTCCGGACGCCCGATCCAGTGCTAAAGTGGCTAATGTGTGTCAGTCCGTGAACCAATCAGCCGGAATCGGTCAACACACACAAACGGGAAAATCATCCTGAGGAATAAAAAACATGATGGCAATTAACACCAACCAGATCCAGGCCATGCTGGAGCAGATCAGGGGCACAGCGTCCCAGGTCACGCCACCGTCCAACCGGGTTCAGAACATCGCTGATCAACTGGTCAACGAAACTGACAAGACCCAGGCAACCGGTAAAAGTGACTTTGCATCTGCGCTTCGGGCCACCCTGGACAGCGTCAACGAACTGCAGGTTAATTCTGAACAACTGGGTGAGCAATTTGCACTCGGCAACGACGATGTGCAGCTGTCTGATGTCATGATCTCCATGCAAAAAGCCAGTATTGCGCTCCAGACGACCGTTCAGGCCAGAAACCGCCTCGTTTCCGCCTACCAGGAAATCATGGGCATGCAGATCTAGGCGCTGCAGCCCATCGCCATAAAAACAAAAGGCCGTTATCCATACGGCCTTGAGAGATTTCTGTCCGCCAAAATGGCGGCTTTTGCTTTTTCATAACACGCCTGGAAGCGGTATGGCTATCTTTCCATTATCGGTATCCTTGTTGCAGTGGCACTGTCGCCCCCTTTACTGAAAAAACCAAAGCCTGATTCCCGGAAAAACGATACTCACCCTTCCTCGCTGTCAGCACGCATCCGGTGCTGACGTTCAACATCAGCCACAAAACGCCGGATTTTTACCGCCTCCGCATCGTCCAGGTCCGCAAACTGGCAACCGATACGAGAAACAGGCCCTCCCCGCTTTCCCAGCACCATCATCATATTGCGAAAACGGATATTCACCATAACCGGACGCGTCTCCGGCAACCGCAACTCACATCCCTGATAAAGCGCATTCACCCCGTAGCTGATCGCCCCCGCCTCATCAATCAGCGTCATACCGCCCACGCTGATATCCCTCACATTCGCTGTGATCTCCCTTTCAGAACCGGCCGGTATGCGGATCAGTGCATGATCGAGCGCATGGCGAACAGATTCCCTGCGCTGGTAGCGCACAATAGACTCCGGCAACTCCATCACCAATGCCGGACGGCCGTTAAACGAAGCCTGCCGGAGACGATTGGCGCGAAACGCAATTCTTACCCGGTTGATGACAGCCTCAAAGCTGATTCCCCGGCTTTGCAGTGCAAGCCGGTTCTGCGCCGGCGACGCGGCACAATCCAGAAAAACACACCCGTTCTTCAGGTCCACCCCCAGCACACAGGTAATCACCGTTTCTGCCGAATCTGCAAAACGCATCCTCAGCCGTTCGGCCTTGTCCTGCATACTGCGAAGCATGCAGGCAATCTCGCTTGGGGAATGAATCTGAAACCGTTCAGGGTGGTACGTCATGAGCCAGGGACAATATAAACGGAAAATATAACAGGTAATGATAACCGCATCCCGCCCGATCGCGAAGCAGATCATGAACCGCCATAAAAGCCCAGCCCGTCCGAACCTGACAAAAAACCGCCTTGAAGGCGGCTTGCTTTCTTATTCCATACTGCGTCAGCCCGTCAGCATTTTCTGCTGGCGTTCCAGGCGGGTGATATAGCGCTGGATCAGGGCAGATTCTGCCGAAGAAAGATCCACAAACTGGCAGCCGATGCGTCGCTGGTGCGAGGTATCCGGCATCGACACCTCATGGGAGTTGCGAATTTCCAGCGTCACCGTCAGAGGCTGAGTATCCGGCAGATCAAGGCGGCAATTCCGATAAACCATGCCCACCGTATTATCCACCATCATCGAAGCATCAATCACACAGGCGCCATTCGGGCTCAAATCCCGGATATTGCCCACCGAGTGCATGACATGGCCATTCACTTCCACCGGAATACGAATCGTGCTGTTTGAAACCGGGACACGGAAATGATCCCGCCGCTGCAGGCGCACCAGCCTTTCCGGAAAAGGCACGCGCAAAGCCTCCTGCCCCTCATAGGTATCCGCAAACACCTTGTTGGTCGTAAAAGAAATCTTGATCCGGTCAAGAACCCCTTCAAAACTGATCAGATTGCTTTTGAGCGCAATCTGGTTTTGTGCAGGAACCGGTGCCGTATCCAGTAACAGCATCCTTGCCTTGACATCCACATTGAGCACGCTGGTAATCACCGTTTCCATCGTACCGACAAAACTCATGCGAATCAGCTGCTTGTTAGCCTGGATACCTTTCAGGATCCGGCCGATTTCGAGCGGCGAATAAACCTGGTACTTTTCCAGCGTTTCCTCAAATGACCGGCCAGGATTATCAGCTGAGGGGTCTTTTATTTCCATTCATTCATTCCAGCTGAAGTCAATCACTCTGCGATCAGGGCAGCAATAGAATTTCCCCAAAAACACATATCTTCAACAAAAAAATTTCCACACATCAACATCTATTAGAATAATACAAGATGCCAAAAGATGCACGGAAGAAACAACGTTTATTGGAATTATTTTTCCTCGCGAATGGATTCCACCTTGGGAATATCCAGCTTGGGAGGAGGAGGAGGGGATCGTCTTGCCGCCTGTCTCGCTTCGACATGATAAAGCCAAGCCATCAGTTCCGCAACAACACGGTAAAGTAAAGGCGGAATATCCTGATCCAGTTCAACCTGCATCAAAAGGGCAACAAGCTCCTTGGACTGGTGAACAAAAACACCGCTTTCATTGGCGCGGCGAATGATCTCCTCTGCGATCAGGCCGCGCCCTTTCGCCACCACTTTCGGCGCCCTGCTGCCTACCTCATAGGCAAGCGCCACCGCATTTTGCTGTGTATCAGGCTGTTTCATCACTCACCGTAAAATAATCCAGCTTCGCGCCCGCTGTCTCAAGGGCCGAAACCAGTTCCGGGCCAAATTCCCGCAAAAGTGATACCGAAGCCTCATCAGCTGTGCCCAACTGCACCTGCACCGTATCGCCTATGAGGCGCATCGTTGCCGTAATCGAGCCCAACAGCGGCAGATTCACCCGAAGCACACTTTGCCAGCTGCTCTGCTCAGGCTCTCCATACTCGCGTTTTTCCCGCGGCGTTTCATCTTCCACTTCCCACTCAATCTCCTGGCCCGGCCAGAATTCCCCCTGCCAGATCACCTTGCGGTTCTCCAGCGCATCCAGTTGCATACGGATCATGCCCGCTGCATCGCGGTCAATCACCTGCTCAAGCCTGTCCGGATGCTGCTGTTGCATGACAGAAGACAATTTCGACGCCGCCTTGCTCATCAGCGAGGCAACCCAGCTTTTTTCCTGCAATGTCTCCAGCCGGTTCATCTGCTCTTCCGGACGGGCAATCGCTTGTTGCGGGTTTTGCTGCAGATTGGCCAGTTTTGCCTGGGGCTCTTCCATCAGCGTGGCCTGGGAGCGCGTTCCCGCTACCCATTGCGCCAGGTGCGACTCATAAAAAAGCCCGCTGGTGCTGAACATATTCGAAAGTATCGTTTCAAGCTGGGCAGCAAGACCTGACGGCAGCATCAGCGCTGCCGCCGGTGAATTGGCCGGTGTGGGAAGCAGTGGCGTGCGCCCTGCCAGGGTAGCTGTAGAACCATCCTGGGAGAGCGAGCGCAGGATATTATCAATCAGGCGGCCCGTATTTGAGACCATCGAATGCGCCGCCGGTTCCCGCTCGAAAAGAAAGGTCAGACGGGGTTCCCTGGCAAGCAGGGTCAGTGTCACCTTTTCCCCCACCTTCGCGTCAGCCGGCAGATCCATCTGCACAACCGTATCGGCCACCCTTACCATCGATGTGCCGCTTTCACTTTGTGAAACGATTTCGGCCGCCACCGGGCGGCCGACTGCCAGCGCCATCAGGCGCGCATAAACATCCTGTCTGGGGTCACCCGCTACAGAGACCTGTTGAGCACTACCGGTCGGATTGACAGGGCGCGTGCCGGTGACGTCGCTCCGTAGCTCCATAAAACCTAACTGGCCATATTAGCGCCGTATGCCCTGTTAACCTTGCGGGAATTGGCCGAACTGTGAATCAGCTCGGAAAGCTCCTTCATCCAGGGCTGGGCCAGCTCCCGGATACGGCGGTCGTCATCCAGGATTTTCTGGATAACACCTATCTTGTATTCCATTTCATCCTCAGTCAGGCCATCATGATTGTCACTCGTGCGCAATGCGCCCACATATGCCGAGCATTGGGGTTCCAGCGCGGTCACCGCATCCCAGTCATTGGCCTCAGCAGCCTGCACCATCAGCCCCATCACACCGGATACCTTGTCATACACAGCCAGTATCGCTTTCTTGTCCATTCCTTACGCCCTCATCTGGGTTAGCGTACGCGGCGCCAGCGGATCAGCCGCCTGTGGCCGTGCAACCGCTTCGGCGCCGGCAGCCGCATTCAGTTGCTGCTCAGCCTCAGCGCCAATCTCATCCCATGCGCCCTTCACATCCAGCAACAGCGCGCGCACCTCGGCCAGCATCTCCTGGTCATTCTTGACATGCGCCTCAAAAAGCCGGCGGGCCATATAGTCGTACAGGCTGTCCAGATTTTGTGCGAGTTCGCCACCTGCCTCCCTGTTCAGGCTGGCACGCAAGCCCACCAGGATGATCTGCACGGCCTTGGCCACCGCCTCACCCTTCTTTTCAATTTCACC
>JAAZED010000380.1 GCA_012512465.1 Oxalobacter sp.
AACCAGAACCGGCTCGCGATATTTTTTACTGATTTCAAAAAGCGCCCCGAAACCGCCTATGCCGGCAAGAACGCCCTCTCGCATGGTGCGTTTGGCAAAAGGCTTGATGGCATCAACGAGCGCTTCGCCGGCATCGATATCAACACCGGCGTCGCGGTAGGAAAGTGAAGAATTGGATGGTGAATTCATGATGAAAAACGGTTATACAGCGTAAAATAACGGAATTATAAAAATTGGTTGCGAATCGCATTTTAACAAACTGTTACCCCGGGTAGGGCTGCATGGTCATTTTTACACAGCAACAAAAACAAACGGCTTTGTGGCTAAGTGTCGGCGCCATGCTGGTCATCCTGCTGCTCCTTTTGGGGCCGATTCTTACCCCTTTTATTGCCGGTGCCATTTTAGCCTATGCATTAAACCCCGGAGTTGACTGGCTGCGCTCCATCAGAATGGGCCGTTTCAGACTATCCCGAACCCTGTCCGTCATTATCGTCATGGCGATTCTGGCAGCGGTAGTCACCACCCTTGGCCTGATTATCGTTCCGATGCTGCTTAATGAATGGCCACTGCTTTATGAACAAATACCCGGCCTGGCCGTCAAGCTGAGCGAATCCATCCGTCCGTTCTTCCGGGATCTGGGTATCGACCTGCCGGTCGATACCGTCAGCTTCAAACGCCTGTTGACAGAACAGCTGATGCCGCCTGGAGAAGGCGGTGTCTGGAAATCACTGCTCGCTTCAGCCAAATTGGGGGGCACAACCGTTTTGACCTGGGCCTGGAATCTGATTCTGATCCCGGTTGTCCTGTTTTATCTGCTGAAAGACTGGCACCTCGTTGTCAGAAAGCTGAGGGACTCCATTCCACGCCGCTGGGTTCACAAAACCATCAGCCTGGCCAACGAAGTCAACATCATGCTCGCCCAGTATCTGCGGGGACAGCTTTCTGTCATGCTGATCCTTGCCATTTATTATTCAACGGCACTCGGGCTTGTCGGATATAACGTGGCCATCCCGGTCGGGATTATCAGCGGCATGCTGGCCTTTGTCCTTTATATCGGTATCACGATCGGGCTGTCTTTGGCCATCATCGCCACCATGCTGCAGTTTACCGGTGTTGAAGCCTGGATAACGCTTGCGGTCATTTACGGATTCGGCCACTCGTTTGATGCCTTCCTGATGACCCCGACACTCGTGGGTCGGCGGATTCAACTGCACCCTTTGATTGTGATTTTCGCCCTGCTTGCTTTTGGCCAGCTGTTCGGTTTTGTCGGTGTCCTGATCGCACTGCCATCGTCAGCCATCCTCTCGGTCGCCTTCAAGCACCTGCGTCGTCATTACATTAACAGTAATTTTTATAACGCCTAACGAATCATGCAACAGCTGCTGCTGGATATCAGTACGCAAAAAACACCGTCCCTTGAAAATTTCGTGACGGGAAAAAATGAAGAGCTGCTTGAGCTGCTCAGGCATCTGGCCCTGCGCCAATCCCCCGAACATTTTATTTACCTGTGGGGCGAGAGCGCCGTTGGGAAAACCCACCTGCTAAAAGCACTCGCGCAGTATCTGCCTGCGCGCTATATCAGTGCCCAGTCAGATAATGAGAGCTTCCTGTATGACCCCCACATCACGCTGTATCTGCTGGATGACTGCGACAGCCTTTCTGCAGAAAAACAGATAGCGGCCTTTAATCTTTTCAATGACGTCAGGGCAAATCAGGCTTTCCTGGTCACAACAGGAGCAACCTCACCTTCCCACCTGCCGGTACGTGATGACTTGAAGAGCAGGATGAGCTGGGGGCTGGCTTATCGTATCCATGGCCTGACAGATGAAGAAAAAATGGATGCCCTGAAAAAAGTCGCACAGGAGAGGGGATTTTCTCTCTCCCAGGATGTGCTACCCTACCTGATTACACATTACCCGCGCGATATGCATTCACTCGTTGTGATTCTGGATGCACTGGACCGGTACTCCCTGCAGACCAAACGCGCCATAACCCTGCCGCTTTTGCGGGAAATGATGCAACAAACCGAGAATAAAAATGCGTAACCATCTCGCCCTGTTTGACCTGGACCATACCCTTTTGCCGATTGATTCCGATTATGAATGGGGCAGCTTCCTGACGCGAATCGGTGCTGTTGATCCGGTTGAATATGAAAAACGCAATGCCGAATTTTATGAACAATATAAAGCCGGTACACTTGATCCGAAAGATTTCCTTGAATTTGTACTGGGCACTCTGTCCGGCTTTTCACGCCAGCAGTTGGATGGATGGCATGAGCAGTTTATGGCAGAAGTCATACGGCCTGTCATGCTG
>JAAZED010000381.1 GCA_012512465.1 Oxalobacter sp.
GCATGGGGATCTGACGGGAAACCATCTGGGGCAAGCCCCTCCAACATATACCAACCATTCAGGAAAGAACACTATGGACGAACTGGAAAAAATTTACATGGCAGATGATGCCATCGCTGGTGCAGATATTTACAAGCCCATCACAGACTGGGCAACCAACACCCTGAACCAGCCGTTTGACGGCCCCCTCATCAATGTGAAGCCAAGCGGCTTTGCGTTGGATAACGACGAATACCCCGGTGTACAGGCATGGCGCAGGCGGTTTCCGGAAAACACGGGGCTTTCTGACAATGAAGCCATTTGCCGCAGGCTGGCGCCCAGCGTCAAGGCGCGCGATACGACGGGCAATCTCACGGTGAAGTCCCCCACCTTCTCCGGAAGACAGGGGCTTTTTGGCACGACAGACGAACCCTGTTTCAAGCAGGCCGGGCAGGAGAAATTCCAGCAGGATTTTACCAATACCATGAGCGATAGCGCCGACTGGATCAACCGGGGTGGTGCCGCCATGGAAAGCAGCATCAATCCGGTGGAGAACCGCAACTGGCAGGAAACGGCCTCCCTGCAGCTTGGCAAGACGTTTGAGGCACAGCCGTTCAAGCGGGACTATGGTGTGCCGCGCAACCAGGATTTTTCCATTGAAAAAAACTACAAGCCCGGTCTTGCCAAAGACCTGTCAGACCATCTCAAGGACCCGGTATATGGGCAGGCAGGGCAAAAGACGTCTGCCGAATTGACAAACAGCTATGTATCAACCCACAGCAATGTCAATGGCAAGGAACTGTGGAACCGGCTCAAAAATGATTTCGGTGTGGAGCAGGCCGGGCAGATCATCAATAAGCTTGGTTACTTCAGCGGGGTGAGGGGCAACCCGACCTTTTCCGGCAATGAGATGTTTCGTTTTTCGCCCAATGAGGCAGAAAGGGCGATGGAAAAAATGGAGCGGGAAAACCGGTACCGTGATCTGCCCGATAATCCGGCCTACAGCGCCCATGGTGTCGATTTTGGCAGCCGGCTGGTACCCGAAGACAAGCCCCTTTCCTTAAGGCCGACCTATGACGAGTACGGATACGATTACATGGCAGGCCCTGATCCCCGCCAGTATGGCGGGCCAAAAAATACCCGTTTTTCAACGGGTGCGCAATATGGCCCGGAGCTGGCAGAAGATATCTCGCGAATCGTGAGCGACCCGGTTTACGGGGAAGCGGGCGCAAATCTGGCAATGGGCTTAAGAAACAGCATCCGCGACGGGGAGACGCAGATCAGCGGAAAAGGGCTGTATTACCTCCAGGCAGACAGTTTCGGGCAGGACCGCGCCCACGAAATCCTCAATCGGCTGGATTACTTTTCCGGTGTTGACGGGTTTGCCTGGGCAGAGGAAAACAACGGCAAGGGGCAGACACTCGATTTTGATTCCCGTCCGGGTGAAGGGTACCCGGCCCTCTTTCGATAAAAGAAAAAGGACCGGGCGTGAAAGACAGGACGACAGCACCCGCTGCGACAGGCAAAAGCAGCAGGGCCGGTGATGCGCTTAATCCAAGGCAGGCCCGCTTTGTATCGGAATATCTCGTTGACTTAAATGGCACCCAGGCAGCGATTCGTGCCGGCTACAGTGAACGCTCCGCCAAGCAGACAGCTTCCCGCCTGCTTGGCGAGGCGGCTGTCAGGGCCGCTGTCGGGTGTGCCATGGAAAAGCGGCAGGAAAGGACGGAACTTTCCCAGGACGAAGTCATACAGGATTTGCGCGAGTTGCGCGATATCTGCATGGGCCGCAGGAAAGTCAAGGTCATGACCATTGTCAAAAATTCGCGGGATGGCACCGCTCTTCCGGTGGAAGTGGAAGGCGTCATGTTTGAGCCGTCATCGGCCAACCGGGCGCTGGAACTTTTAGGGCGGCATATGCGGATGTTTACCGACAAGATGGATGTCGTTTCAAACGGGCAGACCCTGCAAAGCGGTGTGCTCGTTGTGCCGCCATCCCTTGATGAATCCGAGTGGGAAAAGGCGGCAGCCAGTGAGGCGTTGCCCCTTTCCCGATCCAACCACAAACAACAGAAGGAAAAACAGGGAGAAACTGATGAATGACGATTATCTCAACACCGTCTTTGATGGCGATTATGCCAATCAGGGCGCAGGCATTTTTGAACCGCTCACACGGGCGGCAGGCGACGCTTACCAGAAGCTGGCAGCACGCGGCGAGCCGTATGCCGCCATGGGGAAGGGGCAGGGACAGAACTTGCGCCGGATGGAAATGGCAGGCAGCTTTGGCGGCCAGATGCCGACTGCGGATGCGCTTGACAGCATGAACCAGTTGCTGGGACTGACCCAAAAGCGCTATGGTGCCACCGCGCCTGATCCGGGCGGTGTCGAAGCCATTGCCAGCAAGCACATCGACAGGATGGGACTCATGGCTGACGACAGCGGTATGTCTGTCCCTGCTGAAGGACGCCAATTCTTTTCACAGACGCTTGAAGCAGCAAGACAGAACCGTATCAGCGAGGCGCAAAAAAACGAGGAAGCGATGTTTGCAAAGAAAAATACCGCGGCTTCCCGGCCTGCACCATCTTCCTGGTTGCAGCGGGCCCAGGAAAAATACGAGCAGCAGGGAAAATACGCGCAGCAGGAAAAGGGCAATGATTTCAGCTTTACCCGTCAGCTTGCCGCCGGTATGGGGCAAAAACGCTTTGAAAAGCTCGTGAAGGATCTCTCCAAGATGACGGCAAAAATCCCGGTAGCGATCGCAAAATCAAGAAAACCGACTGATGCGACCGCCTATCTGGAGCATGTGTCAGGATTTCGCTCTAAAAAGCGCTGAAAACAGGCCACTGAAACATGCGCTTTTCAGCGCAAAACGCCTTTTGCTTCCCCGCCGTTTGACAAAGCGGGGAAGCCTCTCTTTAACCAGATAACGAAAGCGCCATGACAACACCCCCATTCCTTCAGAAAAAACCGGATTACCCTGTCATCTGGCAACCCCTGCCGGGCAGTCAGACCCGCTTTCTTTCCTGCCCGGTATTTGAGGCGCTGCTCGAAGGAACGCGGGGTGGGGGGAAAACCGATGCGTTGTTGATGTCGTTTGCCCAGTATTGCGGCCGCGGGTTTGGCGAAAACTGGCGCGGCGCACTTTTCAGGCTCACCTACCCGCAGCTTGCCGACGTCGTGGCCAAATCCAAGCGCTGGTTTTTTTCCATCTTCCCTGGCATCCGTTTCAATGAATCCGATTACCGGTGGACCTGGCCCACCGGTGAGACCCTGTATTTCCGCTATGGCGCGACAGAAGACGATTACTGGAATTATCACGGGCATGAATATCCGTGGCTCGGCTTTGAAGAGCTGACCAACTGGCGCGACCTGACCTTCTTTGAGTCCATGATGTCCACCTGCCGTTCTTCCTTTGCCGGTATGCCCCGTATGATTCGGGCAACCTGCAACCCCTACGGTATCGGCCATACGGCGGTGAAGGAGCGCTACCGGATCGGCGACGTGCCGCCGGGAAAAATCATCCGCGAGGAAGGACAGCAGCCGCGTGTGCGCATCCATTCCTCCATCTTTGAAAATACCCATCTGCTCGACGCCGATCCGGATTACCTGCCCACGCTCGAAGCGATCAGGGACCCCAACCGCAGGCGCGCCTGGCTCATGGGTGACTGGGATATCCATATCGGTTCCTTCCTTGAAGGCGTGTGGAATCCGGCCGAGCATGTCATCGATCCGTTCATGATCCCCTCATCCTGGCGGGTCTGGAAAGCCATGGACTGGGGATATGCCGCCCCCTATGCCGTCTACTGGTTTGCCATGGACCACGATGGCGTCATCTACATCTGGCGTGAGCTCTATGGCGCAGGAGAAAAACCGGGACAAGGCACGCGTGAAAATGCCGCTGACGTGGCAAAGAGGATAAAGGTGATAGAGGCACATGACGAGCGCATGGGCTATGAGTACCGTATGAATCTGGCAGACCCGTCCATCTTTGCCAGGAACGGTGCAGACCGTTCCATCGGGCAGATATTTCGGGAAAACGGCGTCAGGTGGCAGGAAGCCTGGAATGCCAAAGGCTCACGCGTCAACGGCGCGCAGGAGATCATCCGGCTTTTGTGCGAAAACCGCCTGAAGGTGTTCAGGACATGCCGCCACTGGCTGGCAACCGTCCCCTCCATCGCGCCGGATGCCATTAATCCCGAGGATGTGGATACGCGCGCCAATGACCATGCCTGGGATGCGACCCGATACGGCATCATGCGCCGCCGTCGCTCACCCGATGCCATTGAGCATTTTATCGAAGACGATATCCCTGACATCACCGTAGAAAACACAACCCATACATTCAGGGTATGACACCACCCCCATAGAGAGGAGAAAACATGCAAGGCAACAGCAACCAGACTTTTATGACACCCGCTAAAGCAGAAGACATCACCATCGCTCCTGAAGACAGGGGCAATACCTCGACGGCATTGTCCATTGCATTTGAACATGCGCAGCCGGGAAAAAAGCATGCGCCCAGCCTGAAAAAACGCGGGGTGAAAAAGACAGAAGGGAAAAAACCGGAAAAAGCGCAGGCAACGCCTGGTGAGGAACAGGGTGAAGCGGCGGATGCGAAAACCGGTGAACTCTTCAAAAAACTGATTGAAGCTCGCAAGGCCTCCGAGAGTCGGCTCAAGGAACAGGAAGCCGAGTATGCCGCCCTCCTGGCGATTGGAGATGTGGGAGACACGGCAGAGGATATTGCCCGGCAGATCGCATACCGGCGTTTTGTGGCCGAAGGATCAAAAGAAAAGCTTCAGGCAGCGTTAAGGCTCCTCGATGAGCAGGAAGCCGCTCTCATGAAGCGCCTTGGCATGCCCCCCAGGGAAGAAAAAGCGAATCGCTCCGGTGAGCAGCCGCCTCAGGCCCGTACAGATACCCGCGACGCATATGCCGCACCAGCACAAAAAACAGAACCCCGCAAAGCAATGCCAGCTTCGCCCCCCGCTATTGAGCGGAGCAATCTCCATGATCTCATCTTGTCAGCCGAATCCTACTTCCGGCTGTACGAAGATGAGCCGGGGCACCATATCCGGATGCAGCATATCCGGCAGTACTTCCGCGACCCGGCAAAAATCAACGAATTTCTTGCCATCCATGAGCCCTCATCCTGGGCACGGCAATTCCAGTACCTGTATGACAACATCATCATCCCTTCCTCCGCGTATGAGCAAAAGGGATGGGATACCGGCTCCCGGGACGATGATTATCCCAACGCCCCGTCATCCACCGAAGAACTGATCCGGCGAAATATGGATCGCATGGGGCTGTGACAATCAAGAGGTGTTAACACACCTTGCTGAAAGGAAAAACAATGGCAAAAGAAGAAGACACATTCAACTGGTTCAGCAACCCCATGGCAGACACCTCAGGAAACGAAGGGTTTCACCTGCCGTATGAACCCCCTTCCAGCATGGCACCGGACGGCACAGAAGGGCCGCTCACGCCCGCACCGGGAGGCGCACCGGGCAGTGGGCGCCTTTACATGGGACAGCCCGCTTACGACAGCGATACGCTCAAAAATCGCCTGAAAACCCGCATTGACAACCTGGGTGCGCCGGAGACAGCCACAGGCAGCCAGAGCGGCTACCCTGGTAATCTGGGCAAGAGTCTCTCTGCCAGTGCAGGCGGCGATGGCAGCGCCATCCCCGACCTTCATAAAAACCGGGACAACCTGCTTCGTCCCTTTACCCATTCCGCATGGAACAAAGC
>JAAZED010000382.1 GCA_012512465.1 Oxalobacter sp.
AATTTCTATGAATTGCGTTCAACCGGCCCGTCAGAGGAAGAACGGCAAAAGATGATGTACCTGTAAAATCAGGTATTCTCATTGGAGCCGCGTTTGTTACAATAACACCATCATTTATCCAGGCGGTAGACGACCATGCGAGTGATTTTCGATTTCAGGCTGTTTTTATTTTGTGCTGCCTTTGCTGCAGCGCCTTTTGTCATGGCGCAGGATATGGAAAAAGGTACGCAACCTGCTGAAGAGCTTGAGCTGATTGACGAAGTCGAGCAGCCGACCATTACCATTCGCAAACCGGATGCGGCCAAGGAAATCACGGAGCGCAAAGAGCAGGGCGTTGTCACGGAAGTCAAGGTACAGACCGGTGTCAGCACCTATTACCTTTATCCTAACAAGCCGCTTGGTGGTGCTTTTGATGATGTCACCTCCAAACATCGTCCGGCCATGTGGCGGGTGCATGAATTTGATATGACCGGCCAGCGCACCGACCAGACCGGCGGTGAGATGGAGGATGAGTTTGACTATACCAGTGATGCACCGGCCCCGCCGACATCCAAGTAAGCAGGTTTCTTTCGCATTGGGCTGATCCGGATTTTCAATGGCTGTTTTTACCCCTGTCAGTATAGAAGAGCTGATTCCGTGGCTGTCCCGGTATGATGTCGGGCAGGCGCAGGAAATAAAAGGCATCAGTTCCGGTATCGAAAACAGCAATTTTTTCGTGACAACCGACCAGGGTGAGTATGTGCTCACCCTCTTTGAAAAGCTGACAGCGCAAGAGCTTCCCTATTATCTGAATCTGATGTATCACCTGGCCAAACACAATATCCGGGTGGCCAGTCCCATTCCGGACAGGGATGGCGGCATATTGGGCACGCTTTGCGGCAAACCTGCGGCGCTGGTGACCAAGCTTGATGGAAACTGGCAGGAACGCCCCTCACCGACCCACTGTGCCCAGGTGGGTGAAATGATGGCTAAAATGCATCTGGCAGGAAAGGATTATTCCCTTTTTCAGCCCAATCTGCGCGGGCTTTCCTGGTGGCAGGAAACCATGCCGCAGGTCATTGGTTACCTGTCAGAAGAAAATGCCGCTTTTTTACAGGAAGAAGTGGCATTGCAGGATGCCTTTTCCCGAACAGACAGCTATGGACGCCTGCCTGCCGGCCCCGTGCATGCCGACCTGTTTCGCAATAATGTCATGTTTGATGGTGAGCCGCTCTCCGGTTTTTTTGACTTTTATTTTGCCGGAAATGATACCTGGCTTTTTGATGTGGCCGTCGCGGTTAATGACTGGTGCATCCGCCTGGATACGGGTGAGTTTGATGACGCCCGTCTCACGGCTTTTCTTGAGGCATATCAACGGGTGCGTTCATTTACAGTTGACGAAGATGCCGCCTGGCAGACAATACTGAGGTCGGCGGCACTGCGGTTCTGGATTTCCAGGCTTTATGACTTTTATCTGCCGCGCTCAGCAGAAATGCTGACGCCGCATGATCCAACCCATTTTGAACGAATTTTGCGATTGCGTGCAGCGAGTACAGCATCTCTCCCCCTATGAAAACAATTGATGCCCGTATGGGCCTGACCTGGATTCAGGAGGGCTTTACCCTTTTCCGGAAACGCCCGTTTTTGTTGACCAATCTTTTTATCGCCTATTTTCTGGCAATGATGATTGTGGGATCGTTTCCATTGATCGGCGCGATTGTGCCGCCACTGATTGCGCCAAGTTTTTCTGTTTTTTTCCTGCAGGCGATTAATGACGTCAGCGAAGAGCGCCCGTTCAGTTTTTCACACGGGTTTGCCGTGTTTAACAAAACCGTCATACGACGCCTTTTCGCGCTGGGGGGCCTGTATTTTCTGGCGGCGGGCATCGCCGTTTATCTGTCGAGCTTTGTGGATGGCGGTATTTTTATGCGGGCGATGGGCGGGGAGCAGTTTGAGGTGCAGTTTCTGCTGGAATCCAACTTCAGGGAAGCATTCATGGTTGCTGTCATCCTGAATTTTGTTGCGCTGCTGCTTTTCTGGTTTGTGGCACCTCTTATCGCCTGGAAAAACATGCCGGTGGGGCAATCCCTCTTTTACAATTTCTTTACCATTCTCCGCACCTGGAAGGCCTTTATTGTCTACCTGCTGGGGCTCGTGCTGGTCGGATTTTTCCTCCCGATGCTGCTTAATATGCTTATCATGATCGCACTGGGGCGAAATATCGGCCTTTTCTTCCTTTTTTCCCTGCTGATGGTGGTGGCTGTTCTGGTATATTGTTCGTTTTATTCCATGTATATTTACGTATTCGGGAAGCCTACGCCGGTAACAGAGGCTTGATTTACCGATTTCCCTGACCTTTACCTGCGCGTCTATTGATAAAGGACCTGAAATGACCAATTTACCGCCGACTGTCAAAGCTGAAATTCTCGCCGAAGCGCTGCCTTACATACAGAAATTTCACGGCAAAACCATTGTGATCAAATACGGTGGCAATGCCATGGTGGAAGAGCGCCTCAAACATGGCTTTGCCCGTGACATCGTTTTGCTGAAGCTGGTCGGCATGAACCCGGTTGTTGTGCATGGTGGCGGTCCGCAGATCGACAATGCGCTCAGGAAAATCGGCAAAAGCGGCACGTTTATCCAGGGGATGCGCATCACCGATGAGGAAACCATGGAAGTGGTTGAATGGGTGCTCGGCGGTGAGGTACAGCAGGATATTGTTATGCTGATCAACCAGTACGGCGGACAGGCTGTCGGCCTGACCGGCAAGGATGGCGGGTTGATCCATGCGCAGAAGATGCGGATGCCGGATGCGGAAAATCCCGGACAGTTTGTTGATCTGGGTTTTGTCGGTGAAATTACCGATATCAATCCGGCAGTAGTCAAAGCATTGCAGGACGATGCCTTTATCCCGGTGATTTCCCCGATCGGCTTCAGTGATGACGGACAGGCCTACAATATCAATGCAGACCTCGTTGCCGGTGAAATCGCAAAGATTCTTCAGGCTGAAAAACTGATCATGATGACCAATACGCCAGGCGTACTCGACAAGAATGAGAACCTGCTGCCGGACCTGAGTGCTTCGGAAATTGATGCGCTCTTTGCTGACGGGACGATTTCAGGCGGAATGATGCCAAAGATTTCTTCTGCACTGGATGCTGCCAAATCGGGCGTCAAGGCGGTGCACGTGATTGATGGCCGTATTGAGCACTCACTGCTGCTGGAAATTTTGACGGAGCAGCCTTTTGGCACGATGATCCGCTCAGGATAACGATTCTTTTCCTTAATAAAAAAAGCAGCTGTCACAAGCTGCTTTTTTTATTGATGTTGCTCTTTTTAATGGCGTTGCTGCCGCAGTTTCTGAATCAGTG
>JAAZED010000383.1 GCA_012512465.1 Oxalobacter sp.
GGGTGTGGGCAGGATTCTGGAAAAGCAGCTTTTTGGTTCAAGAAAGCGGCCGAGCAGGGAGATATTACCGCCCAATACAATCTGGGATTGCAGTATATGAATGGGACGGGGGTCGAAATAGACTATGGACAGGCCCGTTATTGGTATCTGAAGGCCGCTGCGCAGGGGAGCGAGAGTGCATTATTCAATATGGGCGGCCTTTATTATCATGGATATGGAGTCACAAAAAATGATGCCGAGGCGGTGAGGTGGTATCTCAAGGCCGCTGAAGCAGGAAAAACCAGCGCAATGACTCAATTAGGACAAATGTACCGTAATGGCGAGGGCGTTACAAAAAACTTACCTCAGGCGTTGAAATGGACAACGAAAGCCGCAGAGCAGAATGAGCCGAAAGCGCAATATAACCTTGCCATGATGTATTACGGTGGTGAAGGGGTTGAGCAAAATTATGCGACGGCAAAGGCATGGTTTGAAAAAGCGGCAGAGCAGAAACTGGATGAAGCACAATATATGCTGGGGGTAATATACAACAGGGGGTTGGGGGTAAAGCAGGATAAACATGAGGCCGTCAAATGGTTTGCTCTTGCTGCCGCGCAAGGGCACGATAAGGCGGCGTACAATATTGCGACGGTTTATTACAACGGCAAAGGCATTTCCAAAAACGAAGCAGAGGCATTCCGGTGGATGAAAAGAGCGGCGGAGATGGGGCTGCCGGAAGGGGAGTTTGTGCTCGGTATCTTCTATGAGGACGGCGTCGGGGTAAAGAAAGATCAGGCTCAGGCTGTGATGTGGTACCAGAAGGCTGCTATGCAGGGTAATGCTGAAGCGAAAAAACGCTTGGATGCGCCGAATCTGAAATAAATCTGGGCTATTTTCTATGAAAAATTTTTTCAAAATACCCCTTTTTTTCCTGTTGCTAATCGGGCTCCTCGTTTCCCCTTCCCTTTTCGCCGGAGACAAGGAAAAAGCTGTGGCGTACTACAAGGAGCGCGACTATAAAAATGCCTGTATCTACATGGAAAAAGCAGCCGGGCAAGGGGATGCCGAAGCGCAGGGCATGCTGGGCAACTTCTATTCTGATGGCCAAGGCTGCAAACAGGACCATAGGCTGGCAGCCTTCTGGAACCGGAAAGCCGCAGAGCAGGGGCACCCTACCGCCCAGTATAATCTCGGCTTGCAATACGAAAACGGACGGGGCGTCAAACAGGATTACCAGGCAGCCTATCACTGGTACCAGAAAGCGGCTGGGCAGGGGAACGCATCAGCCATATTTAATCTGGGCGGTCTCTATTACAGGGGACTAGGTATCACGGAAGACCATGCCGAGGCCTTCAAGTGGTATCTCAAGGCCGCCCAAGCAGGCAGTATTGGGGCTCAGACCCATGTAGGCGTTTTATACGCTGATGCGGATGGCGTGAAGCAGGATTACGGTGAAGCCATGGCGTGGTTTCAGAAGGCTGCCGGGCAGGATTTTACTGAAGCACAGTACATGATCGGGGTGATGTATAGCCGGGGACTGGGCATTGCCCAGGACAAACCGGCAGCCATCCAATGGTTCATCCTTGCCGCCGGGCAGGGACACAGCAAGGCGGCGTACAACATTGCCGCCATTTACTACAACGGAGACGGCGTAGCAAAAAATGGTGCCGAAGCCTTCCGCTGGACAAAAAAAGCGATTGAAATGGGGTTGCCTCAAGGGGAATTCATGCTTGCCGTCCTCTACGAGGAGGGAGTGGGTGTAGAGAAAAAACCGGCCCAAGCCGCCGCACTGTACAGAAAACTGGCGGCACAGGGCAATGCAGAAGCACAGGAGCGACTGGACAGGATGAAAAGAGGGAAGGGGAAATAACGGATGCTGCGGCGATGGGTTGTGCTGCATGCGCTGGCCGGCAGCTGGGCTGAGGGCGCGTCACGCGAGGCTATCCGGGAGCGGGTGGCAAAAGCGTATGACAGGTACCAGAAGTGCGGGATGAAAGGGGGCGCGCTTGCTTTTTGCGACACAATGACTTCCCTGCTGGAAAAGTGTCGCTTTTTATACACACCTGTTACGTATTTTTCCGCTTTTTGTGCCTGATTCTGCCGATATGCCTGCCGGTTATGGCAAGATAGGGTTTCCCCTTGCGCTGTTTGGCCTACCGGGTGATGCCTTGCCAGTCCGGCAAGGGGAAGCAGATAGAGGATGCAATGATGGGACAAAATAAAACTAACCTGACCTCCCAGATGGCGTTTGGCCTTTTCCTGGCGCTCATGCTGTCGCTTTCCGGTGAGGCTTTGGCGCAGGAGGAAGAGTCGAAACGGGCTCGCCAGGCCGACAGTGCTTTTAGTTATGAAGACGAGGGCTATGCGACGCCTGATGAAATTTCCGGCAAGGATTCCTATAGCACCCGTTCGCTGGTGAAAACCGGCCTTGAGTATGCAAAAGGCGAGGGGGTTGACCAGGATTATGCCAAGGCGCATGAGTATTTCATGAAGGCGGCCGATGAAGGCAGCGCGAAAGCGCAGTTTTACCTGGGGATCATGTATGCCACCGGCAAGGGGGTAAAGGCGGATCAGGTGCAGGCGGCTTTTTGGTACCAGAAGGCGGCCGACCAGGGTAATACGGATGCGATTTTGAAGCTTGCGGGCATGCATATTTCCGGCAAGGGCGCGGCAAAGGATTTTTCCAAGGCGATGCAGCTGTACAAGGAGGTGGCTGACAAGGGGGATATGCGCGGGATAAACGGGCAGGCGTATCTTTATATGAAGGGTATCGGGGTCACGCAGGATTACACGCAGGCGATGATGCTTTATATGCAGGCAGCGGAAAAGGGCAATGCGCACGCGCAAAGCCGTGTCGGCTTTATGTATGCGCGTGGCCTGGGGGTAAGGCTGAATTACGGGCAGGCGTATGAATGGATGCTCAAGGCGGCTGAGCAGGGCAATCTTTTTGCACAGGGTTTTGTCGGCTCGCTTTATGAGCGTGGAAAAGGGGTGAAAGCCGATTATAAGGAAGCGATGGCGTGGTACCAGAAGGCAGCAGAGAAAGGGGATGATTTTTCAATGTACCGCATTGGCGCCCTGTATGAAGAGGGCCGTGGTGTGAAGGCTGACAAGAAAGAGGCGCTGGAATGGTACAAGAAGGCGGCTTCGCAGGGGAGTGATGCTGCCAGAAACCGTCTGATTGAGCTGGAAGAGACAAAATAGGAGTCAATGCAGGATTTACCGGAAACGCACAGGAAAATCTGTGCGTTTTTTTTATTTTTTTTCCATGCGCGATGCCTGTAATAGAGGGTGTTTTTTTCAGCGGGCTCTTCTTTTGAGGTGCTTTCTTGTGGCATGATAAAGGCTGATGTTTCCGTTAATCAATTTTTTTGACGAGAAGGGGATGGGCGTGATGAAGAAAAGCATGGGGAAAAAGGGATTGCTGGCAGCACTTTTGGCGGTGGGCTGTTTTGCGGCAACGGGTATGGTAACGGCACAGGATGTCGGCGATAAGGGAGAGGCTGATACTCCAAAACGCGTGCGCATGCAGCGGGGTGACAATGCGGAAGTGATCGCCACGCTCAGGCAAAAAGCCCAAAGTGGTGATGACAAGGCGCAGGCCCGTTTGGGGATCATGTATGAGCAGGGTCTTGGTGTCAGGAGGGACGGCAAGCAGGCGGTGGCATGGTATGAAAAAGCCGCTGCACAGAATAATTCATTTGCCCAGACGGCTCTGGCCGATATGTACGCCAGGGGCCGTGGAGTGAAGCACGATTATGTGAAGGCGGCAAACTGGGCGCAAAAAGGTGCCGATAATGGCGATCCGAGAGCGCAGCTGATCCTGGCTTATCTGTATGAGAATGGCCTGGGGGTAAAGGAGGACGACCAGAAAGCGTTTGCGCTTTATACCAAATCGGCCAATAAGGGCGAGACGTTTTCGATGTACAGCCTGGGTGTGATGTACGAGGAAGGCCGGGGCGTTGAGAAGAACAGGGAAAAGGCGATCGAGTGGTATCAGAAGGCCGCTTCGCGTGACAGCACGCCAGCCCAGGAAAAAATGGCGGAAATCCAGTCGAAGTCAGGCAAGTGATGCACTAAAAAAGGGTATCGAAAAAAGGCAGCGCCTGGTTTTATGTCAGGCGCTGTTTTTTCGTCTGGAAAGCGCGTTTTGTTGCTTCGCCAGGGGAGCCTGCTGCCTGATTCGTCCGGGATTTCTTATTGACGCGGTGAATATGCCCCGGTAAAAATTTGTGGCATGATGTCAGCCTGACATGTTTTTGTCGGCGGGTTTTCTCACCTTTATCCGGCACCTGATTACTCATGATGCGTTATTTTCTGACCGGTTTTCTGATTTGCCTCTTCGGGCTGGGGAGTGCCCCGGCATGGGCGGATGCTTTTTCTGACGGGAAGCGTTTTGTCCAGAAGAAGCAGTATGCCAAGGCGGTAGAGGCTTTTAAAAAAGGTGCGGAAAAAGGGGATGCGCGTTCGGCGTATGCGCTTGGCCGGATGTATGCCCTGGGTGAAGGGGTGGATACGAACCGCTCTGAAAGCGCGGTCTGGCTGGAACAGGCAGCTCAGAAGGAACATGCCGGGGCGCAGTATCTCCTGGGTGCGATGTATTTTGATGGTGTCGGTGTTTCCCAGGATGATGAGAAAGCGCTTTTCTGGATGCGGGAGTCTGCGGATAACGGTTTTGCCGAAGCGCAGTATGCGCTCGGCCGGATGTATGCCACTGGCCACGGGGTGTTAAGGGATGGGGCAGAAAGCGCCGCCTGGTATAAAAAGGCGGCTGGGAATGGCCATGTGGAAGCCCAGATTGCCCTGGGGGCAGCCTATGCGGCCGGGCGGGGTGTCGGGAAAAATGATGAGGAGTCGGTCGCCTGGTATCAAAAGGCGGCTGCGGCAGGGGATGCGCAGGGGCAGCGTTATCTGGGTGCGATGTATGCTGCCGGGCGCGGGGTGGAAAAGGACTTTCAGGCGGCTTTTGACTGGTACAAAAAAGCCGCGCTTCAGGGAGATGCGATTGCCCAGCGGAATCTGGGTATCCTGTATGCAACAGGCCGCGGGGTTGACAAAAATTTTGAGGAGGCGGAGTACTGGTACCACAAGGCGGCGTTGCAGGAGGATGCCAGGGCGCAGTATGGATTGGGTGCGCTGTATGCCCGCGGGGCTGGTGTGGAAAAGGATGAGGCAAGGGCTGTCTCCTGGTACCGGAAAGCGGCAAGGCAGAACCTGCCGGATGCACAGTATGCGCTGGGCCTGATGTTTGCCAACGGACGGGGTGTCAGGAAAAACGGGCAGCAGGCGGCTTACTGGTATGAGAAAGCGGCCGAACAGGGGTATGCCAGAGCGCAGTATAACCTCGGGTTGATGTATGACATGGGACAGGGCATCGAGCAGGATGCGGAAAAGGCATCGATGTGGCTGGTCAAGGCGGCTGAAAACAAGGTGAAAGAGGTCGAGCCATACGTGGCATTCCGGTATGCGCAGGGTATCGGCATGAAAGCGGATGATGCGAAGGCAGCGCACTGGTATGAGAAAGCGGCGGAAAGAGGCGATGTGAAGTCACAGTACAACATCGCCGTGATGTACCTCTGGGGAAGGGGTGTGACGCGTGATGATGAGAAGGCGGCTTACTGGTACAAAAAGGCGGCCGACCAGGGGGACTTCCGTTCCCAGCACAGTCTGGGGGCGCTCTATGAGGAAGGCCGGGGGGTCCAGCAAAGCTATGACATAGCGGCCATGTGGTATGCGCGGGCAGCGGCGACGGAAAATGCCCGTGCCCAGCGGGAACTGTATGGAAAGGAACGTCCGGTACCGGCTGGCGATGTCACGGAGGACAGTGAAGAGGATGGTGGTAAAAAGGTGATAGAAAAGCGGGTTTTTACGCCTGCGGCACCACAGGACAGCAAACCCGCAGCCGATGCTGCCGGTGCCGTAAAGAAAACCGGTAGCAAGACAGCCACGTCCGGGAGCAAGGCCGCCAGCAAGAGCAAGGCCGCTTCTTCCCCTAAAAAAAGCAAACCCCGAACCACCAAAAGCGCGCAGCAAAAAAAGCAGGCCCGGTCACGCAGCAAAAAACGCTGAGTCTGCTGAAAAATTGCTTGATTATTAATACGTTACCGCTACAATGGTACGGTGACCTCACGCTTTGAGGGGGCTGGCGCAAGGAGGGGCTTATGTTGATTACTCGGGTCAGGGCCAGTAACTGGCGCAATTTTTCTGCCATTGATATCCCGCTTAAGGAATTCACTTATCTTGTCGGCGCCAACGGCGCGGGCAAATCCAGCCTGCTTGATATTCCCCGTTTTCTTGGTGACATCTGCCGTGAGGGTGGTGGCGGTTTGCAGGGCGCCCTGAAAAAGCGCGGCGGCCTGGCGCATGTGCGCTCTCTTCTGAATACGTCGGATTCGTCAAAAAAAGGCACGGCGGTGCGTGTTGATGTCGAGCTCTCGGAAAAGGTGGGTGGACCGGTAATCTGGCGTTATATGCTGGCACTCAGGATGGAAGGCCAGGGGCGGCACCGGGACCTGGTGGCCCAGGAGCGGGTGTGGAAAAACGGCAAGCTGATACTCAACCGTCCGACAGCACAGGACAGGCGCGATATGGAACGCCTGACCCAGACCCAGCTTGAACAGACCGGGCTCAATGGGGATTTTCGTGAACTGGCTGATTTTTTCCGTGCCAACTGCTGTCTCCTGCCTGTTTTTTCACTTCCGCGGGAGGGTGAGACGGTGAATCTGCCCGGTGACGGAACCCGGGTACTGGGGGTTGGGCTGATGGATCGGATTACGCAGGTGCAGGACAGCGCGCGCAATTTCAGGATGAATACGATTGGCCGGATGATGCAGCTGGCTGTTCCCGGGTTTTCGGAACTGTATTTCTGGCGGGATGAGTCAGGCAGCCCGTACCTGGAAGCAAAA
>JAAZED010000384.1 GCA_012512465.1 Oxalobacter sp.
ATCCTGGACTACACCTTCGATGATTTCATCATCAACGGCTACGATCCGCATCCGGCCATCACCGCGCCAATCGCCATATAAACCCGGCCTGAAGGTGCATTAACAAGGCGGCATTGCCGTCTTTCCCACCTTTGCAGAAATAATGCGCCATGCGCACTGATTATGTGTATGACGCATATTTCCTGTTTTCAGAAAAAATTATTTCCGGTGGGTACGATGCGAAGAAAAGGGCCCCTTCTCCGAACGAACATGGCTTTTTTCGATAAAGCAGCTCGTTCTGACACGGTAAACCGTATCGTCATAATGCCTCTGAACTTCTTTTGTCACCGTCGTTGTGACCTTTTCGCCATGCGGCCCTCTTGTCACAATCCTTTCTTTTTCAGGGTAAGTGCGCATCCGGCTTTCAGTATGGTCGTAATGCTTTTCCACCAGCACGTAACTCGCACCGATCTTTTTCGCAAATTCCAGGATTTCATCTCGGTTAATACCATGCGAATACTCATCGACAACCGATTCCCCCATCAGGACCATGCCATTGCCCACAAAGGTCTGCCTGTCCGCCTCATAATTTTCCGAAACCACCAGGGAAGGCTCCCTGTGCTCCTTCGCCTCAATTTCCACGCCATGATTCTGGTAATTCTGCTCATACAGCGAAATACAGCTGCAAAGCAAAAAACAAAGTCCCAGACAAGCCCATTTCCGCACCATGCTCCCACCCCTCCTGTTCTTCATTTTCCTGCCGGGATGATCGCAGCAAACCCGTCCACCCACAAAATCCGGACAGGTGCGGCACAAAAAAAAACGCGCCCTGGCAAAGGCGCGTTCGGGAAAGAGCAGATTTTCTGAGCCAACAAGCATTGAACTCAATTTCATTATAGGGCTTTCCTGTTTTCAGTTGACACATTGTAATATCCTGTTACACTTTCCTCTTTCCTGTAACAACCGCACCTGTTTTACAAAAACAGGGCTTTGCCGTTTTACCGGCCACCCGAGAAACATCCCTGCATTCTCATCCTCGGGGCGTGTTAACACCGCCCTGAGCTAGCACCTGAAAGACTGAAGGCTCCGGCATTGTCCGTGAAGGCCCATAATCCGTTTTTCGTGTAAAAAACAGGATTCCTCCCGGGAAGCACAATGAAAAAATGCCCGGGAAATAGTTATAATCCATTTTTTCCAACCCATTTCAGGCGGAAGATCAATGATGAACAAGACTTCAGACGCGATACTCAATTTCAGTGACAAAACGCCCGCCGTAGACCTGCCTGTCTACAGTGGCACGATGGGACCGGACGCCATTGACATGCGCTCTCTTTACACTAAGGCAGGCAGGCTTTCCTACGATCCGGGCTTCATGGCAACCGCATCCTGCCAGTCAGCCATCTCGTACATCGACGGCGAAAAGGGCGAATTGCTTTACCGGGGCTATCCTATCGAGCAGCTTGCCGTTTCGTGCGATTACATGGACACCTGCTTTTTGCTGTTGAAAGGTGAGCTGCCAACGCCGGCAGAAAAGGCCGAATTCAACAACAACGTGGCAGACTACGCCATGGTGCATGAGCAGATGCAGTTTTTCTTCCGCGGATTCAGGCGCGACGCCCACCCGATGGCTGTTCTTGTTGCCATTGTCGGTGCGCTTTCCGCCTTTTACCACGACTCGCTTGACATCAACGACCCGATCCATCGTGAACTGGCGGCACAACGCCTGCTGGCCCACATGCCCACACTCGTTGCAATGTCATACAAGTATTCTATCGGTCAGCCCTTCATCTACCCGCGCAAGGACCTGTACTACACAGCCAACTTCATGCGCATGATGTTTGGCACACCAATCGAGGATTACAAAATCAATGACGTGCTGGTCCGCGCCCTGGACCGCATCTTCATCCTGCATGCTGACCATGAGCAGAATGCGTCCACCACAACCGTTCGCCTGGCTGGATCTTCCGGCGCCAACCCGTTTGCCTGTATCTCGGCCGGTATCGCCTGCCTGTGGGGACCGGCACACGGCGGTGCCAACGAAGCAGCGCTCTCCATGATCCGTTCGATCGGCTCCGTTGACAAGGTCGGCGAATTCGTCAAAAGCGTCAAGGACCCGGCCAACCAGGCGCGTCTCATGGGCTTTGGCCACCGCGTCTACAAAAACATCGATCCCAGGGCCACCCTCATGCGCGAAACCTGCCATGAAGTATTAAATGAACTGGGACTCCACAACGATCCGCTCTTCAAGATCGCACTGGAAATCGAGCGCGTCGCGCTTGAGGACGATTACTTTGTTTCCCGGAAACTGTATCCTAACGTGGATTTCTATTCCGGTATCGTCCAGTCTGCGCTGGGCATCCCGTCCAACATCTTCACCGGGATTTTTGCCCTGGCCCGTACTGTCGGCTGGATCGCCCAATGGAAAGAAATGATCTCCGACCCGGAACAGCGTATTGGCCGCCCCCGTCAGCTCTACGTTGGCCAACCGCGCCGCGATGTTCCGCCACGCCAGAAATAATCACGGCTTAATTCGCTAAAAAAAGGAGGCGATATGCCTCCTTTTTTCATCCGGGCAACACCGCTTGCGTTATCACAACTCCCCCTTTTTCCTGTCGAACTCCCCTTCCCGTCGCCTGTCCTATCTTCATAAATGCCTGATCCCGTATAGACAAAACCACCATGAATCAACCCCTTTCCCGACACAGCCTCAAATCCTCGGCCTGGATACCTATCCATACGCGGCCCCTCTTTTTTGAGCCGGATGAAGCGCCCCTGGACGAAATCACGGCACAGGCTGTTCTTGATTCCCTTTTATCGTCCCAAAACAGGGATGGCGGCTTTGGCAGCTTTGAAAAAGGAAAACGGTCCCGCTCCACGGCACTCAAAACCCATGCAGCGACCGAAATCATCCTGCAATCCGGTATTACCGGCAGAAAGCACACACTGGCGGTTCACCCTGCCATTATCGGGATAACGGATTACCTCAAAAAGTACCCTCCGCTGGCAGCAGACCACCCCCAGACAACCTGGTTGGCCTCATCAAACCGTTCGCTGGCACCCTGGTGGAAAAAGACCCGGCCATACAGCTATCACCCTTTTGCCGCCCTGACCGGATTTTCCCTGGCTTTTTCACCAAGGCACCTTCCCCTTTACGAGCGAAGCCTCTACCAGGCAGGCCATCTTATCCGCTCCTTTATGGAAGCCCCGTTTTTAAGCGATGCCAACGCCATTTCCAGCATGCAGCGGCTGATTGAACACATTAATGCCAACCATATCAGCGTTTTTGACTCTCCGGTGCTCTACAACAGGAAAATCCGCCAGCAGATTGCCCTGCTGGCGACAAAAAACACAGTCGGTCAGTTCCATTGAATCAAAAAATTATCAAAAAAAACCGGCATATGCCGGCATGATCGTCAGAAAAAAAGAGGCTTCAAGCAGACAATATGTAATTGTGCTACTGCATAAAAATGACTCAAAGTATTTTGAAAGTGTTTAAAGTGTTCTTTTCGGTGCAACCGCAGCAGCAGCATCCTCATCATCCCAGAGGAATTCACCACAGGGAAAACCGCCCTCTGATTCGAGCACCATCTCCAGTGGGCAATCTTCGATC
>JAAZED010000385.1 GCA_012512465.1 Oxalobacter sp.
CATCCACATAGGGCGCGACTTCCGCCACCATGAGCATATGATCTACAGCGGAAATTTCCAGTGCGGAAACGAACGGTTCCGGCAGTCGGGAAACATCATGTCCCATCGAACGATACAGCCGGTAAGCATGGTCTTCTACCACATAATTCTTCTTTGACCCATCCGGCATGCGTTTTACCCGGTTGTAAAACCAGGAAAATGCCGGCTCAATCCCATTGGAGGCATTGTCGGCAAAGGCAAGCGAAATGGTGCCGGTCGGCGCGATGGAAGTCAGATGGGAATTGCGGATGCCATGCTGGCGAATGTCTGCCTTGATTTCATCAGGCAAACGGGAAACGAATCCGCTTGCTAGGTATTTTTCGACATCCAGCATGGGGAAAGCACCCCGTTCCCTGGCAAGCTCAACCGAAGCCGAATACGCCGCATCGCGCATGGCTTTGGCAATCTGAGCGGCAAGCTCACGCCCTTTGGCCGAGTCATACCGGATGCCCAGCATAATCAGCGCATCTCCCAGACCGGTAAATCCCAGGCCAATCCGTCTTTTCGCTTCGGCTTCGCTGGCCTGTTCTTTCAGTGGCCAGCGTGTCGCTGTCAACACATTATCCAGCATACGCACAGCCAGGCGGGTTACCCTGGACATCATGTCAAAATCAAAACGCGGCTCTGCTGAGAAGGGGCTCCGCACATAGGAAGCGAGATTGAGACTTCCCAGGCAACAGCAGCCAAAATCCGGCAGGGGCTGCTCACCGCAGGGATTGGTTGAATCCACGACTTCGCAGTAAGCCAGATTGTTTTCCCGGTTAATACGGTCAAGATACAGGATGCCCGGCTCAGCGGCATTGTAGGTGCTCAGCATGACAAGATCCCATATGTCAGCCGCCTTGACGGTGCGATAAACCCATTTGCCATCTTCCCGTTTATACGCCCCTGCCGCTTTCAGCGCGTCATTGGGTTCTGCGATGTGCGCCAGCTCAAAATCGCCACCAGCCTCAACCGCTTCCATGAATACATCCGTCACCCCGACTGAGACATTGAAATTGCTGAGCTGCCCTTCCTCCTGCTTGACGGTGATGAATTCCTCAATATCCGGATGGTCAATATTGAGTACCGCCATTTGTGCACCACGACGGGCTCCGGCTGATTCCACTGTTTCACAGGAACGGTCAAAAACCCTCATGTACGAAATCGGGCCTGACGCACTGCTCCCGGTCCCTCTTACCAGGGCGCCTTTCGGGCGGATCGCAGAAAAATTGTAACCAACGCCTCCCCCCCTGCGCATGGTTTCTGCGGCCTGGGCAAGTGCGGTATAAATGCCGGGCTTGCCATCAACCATACTGGTAATGGAGTCACCTACCGGCTGGACAAAACAGTTGATCAGCGTGGTTTCAAGTCCAGTCCCTGCGGCGCTGCTGACGCGCCCGGCAGGGATGAATCCATTTTGCATCGCCCACAAAAATTCTTCCTGATATCTTTTCCGGCTTTTCGGAGACTCCACCTCAGCCAGCGCAACTGCCACACGCCCCATCACTTCATCTGCTGTCGTTTCTTTTCCCTTGGCATATTTCTCCATCAGGACTTCCTGAGAGATTTCCTGTGGCGTGGCGTGTGCTGCGGCTGCACTTTCATTTAATGGCATAAATCACCCC
>JAAZED010000386.1 GCA_012512465.1 Oxalobacter sp.
CCCAGGGCGGACACAATACCCATCGTCACCGTTTGCCCGACACCAAAAGGGTTACCGATTGCCAGCACCACATCCCCCACCCTGGCTTCCTCGATATGGCCCAGTGTCATGGTGGGCAGATTCGGCAACTCCACCTTGATGACGGCCAGATCCGTTTCATGGTCTGTTCCCACCAGCTTGGCCGATGCTTTTCTGCCATCCTCAAATGCCACTTCAATCTGGTCTGCCGTCTCCACCACATGGTTGTTGGTCACAATGTAGCCTTCCGGGCTGATCACCACGCCGGAACCGAGATTGGTCTGTTTTTCCGCATTGTCAAAGCGCTCGCCGAAAAAACGCCGTAAAAAAGGATCATCCAGAAGCGGGCTTTGTGGCTGGCGAACCTCTTTCATGGTATAGATGTTCACGACAGCAGGCATGGCGCGCGTCACCGCCTCACGATAAGACGCCTGCGCAGGCATTCCATTTGGCGAGGCTTCCTGTACGGTCACCGTTGAAGTCAACGGTTTTCTCTGGGCGCTCCCCTCAGATGTCCATTCCGGTTTCAGTGTCGCAACCAGGAACCAGATTGCCAGACCCGCTGTTACAATTTGAGCAAACAACAACCACAGCCGTTTTATATTGGACATATCGGAAAATTCAAAAATGGATCAAAAAACTGCGCATAGGGATGAAATTACCAGATTTCTGGCCCAGAAACTAAATATTTCTCATATTCGTGATTATTGTCCAAATGGTTTACAAGTGGAAGGGCAAATTCACATTAGCGCCATTGTAACCGGCGTCACCGCCAGTCTCGCCATGGTTGAGGCAGCCATTGACGCCGGGGCTGACGCGCTTTTCGTTCATCATGGCTACTTCTGGCGAGACGAAGACCCTTGTCTTACCGGCCCCAAGCATGCCCGAATCAAGCGGCTTTTAGCACATGATATCAATCTTTATGCCTACCATCTTCCCCTCGATATGCACGAAGACATCGGCAACAATGCGATGCTGGCAAAAAAACTCGGCTTTCTTTCAAGAGGACGCTTCGGGGAAAATGATATCGGCTGGCTTGGTATTACTGAAAATCCGGCCATCAGCACAACAGGCAAGCTCGCAACCCTGATTGAAAATCGCCTGGGAAGAAAACCGCTTTTGATCGGTGATCCCGAACAACCCGTTGATATGGTCGGCTGGTGCACCGGCGCGGCACAGGGCATGCTCGCTGAAGCCGCATCAGCTGGCGCTGGTGTTTACCTGAGCGGGGAGATTTCAGAACGAACCGTGCATGAAGCCCGTGAATACGGTATTGCCTACCTGGCCTGCGGGCACCATGCCACCGAACGTTATGGTATTGAAGCGCTCGGCGAACTGCTTGCCCGTCAGTTTGGCATCCGCCACCAGTTCATTGAAATTGACAACCCGGCATAACGTGCGCCTTTCACTAGCTGCCCGATCTGCCCCTCTTTAAAAAAGGATCACAATTCTTTATAATATAAAGTTGACGTTAAACTGGGCTTAGTTTCCCTAAACTGGATATATGTTACGGACAGTTGCAAAGAAATCCGGACTTTTTAATCGGTGAACTTTTTTCATGTGCTCATCTTCAACCTGTATCCGGCAAATCCCCTGTATAACCATGAAACAGGCCGCTGTTCTCGAGACAGCGGCTTTAACTTCGTTTTCTCTGGCATAAAGGAACAAAAATCATGATGGTTCTTTATTCAGGTACTACCTGCCCCTTCTCTCAGCGCTGTCGCCTGGTTCTCTTTGAAAAAGGCATGGATTTTGAAATTCGCGATGTTGACCTGTTCAACAAACCCGAAGAAATCTCGGCAATGAACCCGTATGGGCAGGTACCTATTCTGGTTGAAAGGGAGCTGATCCTCTATGAATCCAATATCATCAATGAATATATTGATGAGCGTTTCCCGCATCCCCAGCTTATGCCGGCTGACCCTCTGATGCGTGCCCGTGCCCGGCTGATGCTCTTTACCTGTGAAAAAGAGCTGTTTGTCCATGTTGATACCCTGGAAAACGACAAATCTGAAATGGCTCACATCAACCATGAAAAAGCCCGCGCCCAGATTCGGGACTACCTGACCGCGCTGTCGCCCCTTTTCCAGAAAAACAAATTCATGCTTGGAGATGATTTCTCGATGCTGGATGTTGCTATCGCTCCACTTCTCTGGCGCCTTGACTACTACGGTATCGAACTCTCCAAGACTGCCGCGCCGCTCATGAAATATGCCGAGCGCATTTTCTCGCGTCCTGCTTATATCGAGGCACTGACACCGCCGGAAAAAGTCATGCGCCGCTGATTCAATCAGGGAAACAGGAAACACCATGGAAAACGCCACCAAGCCCTATCTGGTACGCGCCATTCATGAATGGTGCGTGGATAACGGCTTTACACCCTATATCGCAGTGGATGTCGATTCACATACCAGACTGCCCCTGCAGTTTGTCCGTGAAGGCCAGATCGTTCTCAACATCAGCTACGATGCAACCAGCGGGCTTGTGATCGATAACGAATCCATCCGCTTCAAGGCGCGCTTTGGCGGTGTTTCCCAGGATATTTACATCCCCGTGATCAATGTCATGGCAATCTATGCC
>JAAZED010000387.1 GCA_012512465.1 Oxalobacter sp.
CCAGGCCAATGCAGAGAACAAGAACAACTGACAAAAAAATGGAATAGGGCTTCATTAAATTGCTTTCTCTTAAAATAAAAAAGACTGTCCTGAAAAGACCGTCTGTAAAATCAGTATAGCGAGAACAAACTGTTATTCTATATTCAACTCTCGTCCAGCAAAACCCTCTTGCCCGAAATCTGCCGAAATTACGATACACTGAGCTGGATTTTTTCCAGATCATGTCCGCTGGGCTGCTGGTAGGCTCTCAAACCAAATTCCGGCATGATGGCGTACAGGTGATCAAATATGTCGGACTGGATTCCTTCGTATTCTGCCCATGCTGTCGTGGTGGTAAAACAGTAAATCTCAAGCGGCAACCCCTGTGCTCCCGGATTCAACTGCCGGACAATCAGGGTCATATTCTTGTGTATGTCATCCCGTTTTTTCAGGTATTCAAAGACATACGCCCGAAAGGTGCCGATATTGGTCAGCCGCCGCGTATTCATCGCCTCGTCATTTTCCTGTCTTACCATTTTGTTCCATTCATCCAGCTCAGTCTCTTTATTGATCAGATACGTTTGAAGCAGGCTGAATTTCATCAGGTGCGCTTTTTCCGTTTCTGTCAGAAAGTGAATGGTGTTCTGGTCAATAAAGAAGGCTCTTTTGACGCGGCGCCCGCCGGATTCCTGCATACCACGCCAGTTTTTGAAAGGATCGCTGATAAGACGCCGTGTCGGCAATGTCGTGATGGTCTTGTCCCAGTTCTGCACCTTGACGGTATGCAGGGCAATATCAATAACGTCACCATCCGCATTTAACTGGGGCATTTCGATCCAGTCGCCCACGCGCACCATGTCATTTGAGGAAAGCTGCACACTGGCAACAAGCGAAAGCAGCGTATCCTGAAACACCAGCATGAGCACAGCAGCCATGGCCCCAAGACCCGAAAGCAGAATAATGGGCGACTTGTCAATGAGTGCCGCAATGATGAGAATGGCTGAAACCAGATAAACAACGATTTTCAATACCTGCAGATACCCTTTAATGGGCTTGCTGTCAGCATCCGGACGGCGGGAGTACAAGGTATTGACCACGTCAAGCGCGGCACAAATCGCCATGGCAATCGTCAGGATGATAAATGCCGACGCCACATTCCTGATGATGGCAGTCACGGTTTCAGGCATAGCCGGGACAAGCGGGATGCCCACAGTAAACACCATGGCCGGAATGATGTTGGCCAGGCGGGAAATCACATTATTACTGACAATCTCATCGTCATTGCCAAAGGGGGTCATGCGAAGCGCATGACGGATCAGGCGGAGCAAAAGCCGTTTGACAACAAAATTGGCAAAGCAGGCCACAATAACCAGAATGGTCAGGGCCGCAATCATGGAGTAAACCGGTGAATCTGAAAAATAAGACTGTAGCAGTTCCATCTTTTTTTATATAAGGCACCTGTTCAGCGTAATATCCCCAATGAACGGCATGGTTGCACCAAACAGGCAAGTATCGGCAGATAAATATGAAACTGCCGGATGACAATGTCAAAACATGCCGTATTATGCTTACAAAGCGGCGGCACCGTCAATTTCAGAGGACACAGGACAGAAAATGGAAGACACACTTCGTGCCTTTTTCAGCCAGCATGTCGAGCTCTTTTTCGTCGCTATGGGACTTTTTTTCATGGCCTCAGCCTGGTTCGACTGGGACTGGATGTTTGCGCCGCCATACAACTCCATCAAAAATCCGGTCAGTTTCTGATTTAGCCGGAAAGCTTATCGTTTTACCAGTTTTATGGCAGGAGTGATCATCATTTTATGCGTCCTTCTTATCCTGTATATCAGGCATCTGGCATAGTCCCAGCTTACGACTCTCCCCTGGGCAAACGGTAGGTGCGGTTCCTGTTGGCATTAAGCCACAGGGCAAGGCAAATGCCACCGCCACAAGCACATATCGTACCAACAGCGATGACCAGGTTGTTCCACCCCATCGAGCAGATCAGCATGGAGATACTGCCGAAAAAAAGCGCAGAGCAGCTCATTAATCCAACCACAGTACCATTGTCCGAATCCAGCTGGCTCATCATCAGTACCGCCCCTACGGGTCTGTTGGCACTTCCCATGAAAGTAACGGGAATGAAAAGCAGCGCAAAATACCAGGGACCCGAACTGCCATAAAAGCAAAGTAAAAGACCCGCGCATAACGTCACACCAAAACTGATGGTGAGAAACAGGAAACGCGGCATCCTGCGAAAGAGACGGGCATAAAACAGCGGACCCAGCAATGAAAAAGAGGCATTCAGGGCAAAGAAGTAACTGTAACCCTGCGACGTTGTGCCAAACATGTTTTCGTAAATAAAGGCCGAAGCGCTCAGAAATGCCATGAAAGGCATCGCCGTCAGCGAAAAAATCAGCAAAAGTGATCTGAACCCCTTGTCACGCAGCACAAACCCGATACGCCCGAATGAACGCCAGGGAGAAACATCCAGCCGGTCTTCCAGTGTTTCTTTCAGCGCAAAAGAAAGCAGCAGCCCGGCCAGGCCGCCGGCCATCAGGATCACAAAAAGCCCGCGCCAGGAAAAATACTGCAAAAGGAAAGCCCCCAGGATCGGGGCAAGCATGGGACACAGGATCGTCATCGTCTGTATCCAGACCAGGACATTTTCCATTGTCCTTCCTTCCTGGAAGATATCTTTCACAATCGCCATGGAAACAGACTGGACGGCACCACAACCGATGGCCTGCAAAATACGTCCGGCAATCAGGAATTCCATGCTCTGGGCCATGGAACAGGCGAGGCTCGATGTCACATACAGAAAAAGGCCAAACCAGAGTATTTTCTTTCGGCCGTATTTATCACTCAAAGGCCCCCATAGCAGCATGGAAAGGGCAAAAAAGAGCATGAAGAGACTGAGCGTCAGCTTGGCAGCACTCTCCGATGCGGAAAACAGCGCGGCCATACCGGGCAGCGCCGGAAGATACAGGTCAATGGAAAGCGGGACGAACGCATTCAGAAAGGCCAGAAAAACGATCAGGCTTTTCCGGCCAAAAAGGAAAACGTCGTCGTGAAATACCTGTTCATTCATAAACAGCAGCCGGCTCAAGCTGATTGCAATATTCAGCCTCAGTCATCATATCAGGGACCAACGTTGTACATAAAATCCAGACCATTTTCCATTTTCCGGAGGACACCGTTCTTGTCAAACATCAGATGCATCACACTGTCAAATACCCCATCCTGTTTGTAATGATATGTCCAGACTTCATAATCATGCAGGACAATCCGGGTGTACTCCCCGGGCTGTCCCACCGTCAGCAGCACATCCTGTTTGGTGGATCGTCCCAACGCCAGCTCACCGAATTTTTCGTTTGTCAGCACCTGCTCCCATGAAACAAGACGCCCATCCGGGCCCAGCCTTCCCATGTGGGTATGCTGCCCCCAGTAGCCACGCGCATATTCCAGCAGGACCGTATTGCCATCCTGGTACCGGGCAGTAGGTTTGCCAATATAGGAAGTAATCTCATCTTCAGTTGCTCCGGGCTGAAACGGGGGAGAATTCAGGTTGATACACCCTGAAAGCATTGCCATTAACAGCAGCATGATCCCGCTGGTAAAAAAACGTGTCATTGTCAGCCTCCCTTCATACTGTTTGCCATTAAGGTCAGCCCTCATTAATTTGCCGCCCGCGAAAAGCAGCTTTGCAGCAGGTCAGTTAATGAGGGCTGACCCTACCTCACGAAGCCACAGTCTACACTGTGATTTTTCCGGGCAAACCAAAATCTGCGGCTTTTTCCCGAAGAAAAGCTTTTTCTCATTTACAACCATTACGCATTAAAATAAGCAGATCTCAAACCGGTTGTAAAAAAGCAGCCTCCCCTCATTGTATTTTGGATAACAAAACAGATATGACCACTATCAAGCAAAACGATCTTATCGAATCCATCGCTGCCTCTCTCCAATACATCAGCTACTATCATCCACAGGATTATCTCCAGCAGCTCGCCCGCGCATACGAGGCAGAAAAAAGCCCGGCAGCAAAAGATGCCATTGAACAGATTCTGATGAATTCCCGCATGTGCGCTGAAGGAAAGCGCCCACTCTGCCAGGATACCGGTATCGTCGATGTTTTTCTCAAAATCGGCATGGATGTCAGATGGGAAGGTTTTACCGGTTCGATTGAAGACGCCATCAACGAAGGCGTGCGCCGCGCCTACAATCTGCCGGAAAACAAATTGCGCGCCTCGGTCGTTGCCGATCCGCAGTTTGAACGGAAAAACACGCGGGACAACACCCCCGCCGTGATTTTCATGGAAGTGGTTCCCGGCAATACGGTTGATGTACGCGTTTCTGCCAAAGGCGGCGGCTCTGAAAACAAGGCAGCGCTTGTCATGCTGAATCCTTCTGACTCTGTCATCAACTGTGTACTGGATAAAGTAGC
>JAAZED010000388.1 GCA_012512465.1 Oxalobacter sp.
AGCCAGCGCCACACCGCCCAAGCCCAGCCCCGCCATCCCGAAAAGCAGGACAATCACCTGCCTGCAAAAACCGGTCGTCACCCGGTGAAAAACCGGCCACCCCATCCCATATCGTTTCATGCCGCATTACCTTCCTGTGGAGCCTGCACCATCATCCATTGCCACGCCGACCCGACGTCTCTTTGCCAAAAAAAGCTGACCATCTTTTTCCTGTCAGCTTTTCCTCTTTTCTCACGCCACTTTCACGGGAACAAATTCTACCCCGGTAATATTCACCGCTTCCAGCCTGTCTTTTACACTGCCTGAGACTACCAACCGGATCTCGGCTCCCGGCCCCACCGGGAAAAAATCCAGCCCGTTAATCTTTCTGGCCTCAAAAACCGGCTCAACCAGGACACCATCCACCATTTCCGACTTCCGCTTGTTCAACACCTTCGCCGCCTGCCTGAAAACGGGGATATGGTAAGGCCAGGCCCGCCCTTCCCTGTCGATAACATCCACCTGGTACCAGCTCGCCTTTTCCGCGCCGCTCACCCCGGCAAGCAGCGTTTTCATCCGCTCGGACATCAGCGGCAGGTTGGCATGGTTTGTCAGGTAGTCATTGAGCCGCCTGGCATCCACAGCAAAATGAAAATCCGGCCCCATCTGCTGCAACTCAGACGTCCATTCACTACTGGCATAGGCAACCGGCTTTGTCAGCAGACGCTCATCCTGAGCAAAGTGAATGTAAAAATATGTTTTTCCATTATTTTCCATCAATTACAAGCAAAACCCATTAATTTTGCCGTTTCTTTTTCTGCCCTTCCAGACGCTTGGCTTTGCGCCACTCCCATGGGGGATACGGATAGATTTCCTGCCACAGCCCCCGACGCGAGGCACGGGCATTACGCATTCTGATCCGCCAGCTGTCACAAAAATCCTCCTGGCAATACCGGTCATGCACCCAGGCCATACCTGCATCAAGCATCACTTCCTGCAAGATACGGCCATCCGGCAATACCACAATCACCACTGTCCGCTTATACCTGTCCTTATACATCGGCGTCACCCCAACTGTGCGGTTAATCGCATGGTGAAAGCCACCTGCCGCGCCTGCTTGCCCCAGTCCTGGTTGATTTCCGGCGAATCCACCCCGTAAAGCCGCAGCTTGTGGGAAACACCATCGTCCGTTCTGACCGTGATACTGTCCCCATCCGACACACGCACCACCATGCCGGTCCAGGCATGGGCCGCCGAAACGGTAAACAACAGCAACAGCGAAAAAAAATAAGGTTTCATCAATAGCTTTTATTTCGTTTGATTATAGGATGAAAAGACAGCACAGATAAAGCGATCCGCACCGGAAAAACAAGTGATACACCCGCGTAAAGACAGGAAAAACCGGATATTGAGCCACATGCCCCCCATTACGCCTTTCCCGGGCGAAAATCAGGTAAAAAACGCGATAGGCTATAATCTTCTGGTATGAATAAACAAAAAAGCAGTATTGCTGTCCAAAAGCAGGTCACCGGAAAACCTTACACTATTCGCGTCCGGCTTTTTTATTCACCAATGGGGACGCTGCCCGCCACGCACAAGGCGCAAGCCGGATCGCTATCGGCAAGGGCAGAAAACAATAGGCCCAAGCACCGATGAATATCCGATTTTCACGCCAGTCACTGCGATTCATCCTGCCACTTCTGGTTGTGCTGGGCATTTTTGCCCTGGCCGCCTGGCCGCTTGTTGACAGCCTGACCCAGCGCTGGTTTGTCCGTGATGTCGAAGCCCGCTCCCAGCTCCTGGCCAATACCCTCGAAAAACCCCTGGCGGAATTTATCCCGCTTAACGAAAGAGCGAGGATAGGGCAACTGCTGGACAGTGCCATCAGGGATGAACGCCTCTTCGGCATTGCCATTTGCGACCCCAGCAACAAAATCCGGTACAAGACCTCATTTTACCTGGACAGCCTGGGCTGCCAGCCTCTGAAAAAACACAGCGAAAGCCGAGTGACCGCTTCGCTTCTCGACCTGCCGCAGGGTCCTGTGCATATTACCGAGCATTTGATCGAAAGCAACGAGGATGGTACCCTGATCGGCAAACTCATCCTGGTTCAGGACATGAGTTTCATGCAAAACCGCAGTGCCAGCACGAAAATGTGGATCATCGCCACTTTTATCCTGCTGGGCGCCATCATCTCCGCAATCACTGTCGTCATTGCCCACCTGACCTGGCGCAGTTGGAACAAATCCATGAAACAGATGATCCGGGGAGAGCTCCGCGAAAACCCGGATGAGCCGCCGCCACCTGAATTTGAACATATCCTGGGTGAAATCCGTGCGCTGATGCGGGATGTCTCCATGGAACAGCGCGAAATTGAGGGACTACCGCAAATATGGAACCCGGACCGCCTTCGCTCACTTTTGCGTGACGAGCTATCCGGTGATGAAATCCTCGTGGTTTCCAACCGGGAACCCTACATCCACAACCAGGCCGGCGACAAAATCAATGTCCTGCGCCCGGCAAGCGGCCTTGTCACCGCGGTTGAGCCGGTCATGCGCGCCTGCTCCGGCACCTGGATCGCCCACGGCGCTGGCTCTGCCGACAGGCAAACCGTGGATACAGAAGACCATGTGCGTGTCCCGCCGGAAAACCCCAGCTACACATTGAGACGTGTCTGGCTGACCGAAGAGGAAGAACAGGGCTACTACTACGGCTTTGCCAACGAAGGCCTGTGGCCGCTTTGCCATATCGCCCACGTACGCCCCATCTTCCGTGCCTCTGACTGGGAGCAGTATGTTGAAGTCAACCAGCGCTTTGCCAATGCCGTCATAAAGGAAGCGCGCACGGACAACCCGGTCATCCTGGTGCAGGATTACCATTTTGCGCTGTTGCCCCGCATGGTCAGCGAAGTCCTGCCCAAGGCAACCATCATCACCTTCTGGCATATCCCCTGGCCCAACCCGGAGTCCTTCGGCATCTGTCCCTGGCGTGAGGAAATCCTCGAAGGCCTTTTAGGCAGCACGATCCTGGGCTTTCACACGCCGTACCACTGCAAGAATTTCATCGAGACAGTCGACCGTTACCTGGAAACCCGGATTGAACATGAAGACTCGACCATCTCGTACAACAGCAAGCTGACCCAGATCAGGCCGTATCCCATCTCCATTGCCTGGCCCGACCCGGCAGAAGAAGCCGCCGAGCCGTCCATCCCTGAAGCGCGTCACAGCGTGCGGGAGCAATTCGGCATTGCAGACAATATCCTGCTCGGCGTGGGGGTGGACAGGCTGGATTACACCAAAGGCATCATCGAGCGTTTTGAAGCCATTGAACGCATGCTGGAGCTGCATCCTGATATGATCGGCCGCTTCACCCTGCTCCAGATTGCAGCGCCCAGCCGCTCATCGCTGGATGAATACCAGTTTTTCGAGAACCGTGTGCTTGAGCTGGCCAACCGGATCAATGAAAAATACGGCAACAACAGCTACACCCCTATCATCCTCAGAATAGAACATCACACCAATGATGATGTGCGCCGCATTTACCGGGCGGCCGACACCTGCCTCGTTACCAGCCTGCATGACGGCATGAACCTGGTGGCAAAAGAATTCATTGCCGAGCGCAGCGACGACCACGGCGTACTGATTCTTTCCCAGTTTACCGGAGCTGCGCGTGAGCTGCACGAAGCCCTGATCGTCAATCCGTACAATATCGAAATGAGTGCCCAGGCCCTGTACCGTGCCCTCATCATGCCCGAAGCGGAACAGCGCGACCGCATGAAAGCCATGCGCACCCAGATCAAGGAATACAATGTCTACCGCTGGGCTGGCCGGATGCTGGCCGATGCCGCCCGCCTGAGAAACCGCGAGCGCGTCCAGCAGCGCATCTACTCCTACAGCAGAAAATACCGCCATCGAGGATACCCCCTATGAACTCGATCTTTTCACAAAAAGGAAAAGAACAACTCGACAAAATCATTAAAAAAGGCGTCCTGTGCGCCTTTGACTTTGACGGCACCCTGGCCCCCATCGTCAGCCAACCTGATGATGCCCGTTTGCCTGACGCCATCGGGAAGCGCATGGCGACCCTGACGCAGCTCACCCCGGTCGCCATCCTCACCGGCCGCGCCATTGATGACATCACGCCGCGCCTGACCTTCACCCCGGCCTATCTCATCGGAAACCACGGGCTGGAAGGCATTCCCGGCTGGGAAAAACACAGCAGCATGTACCGCGATCTCTGCGCGAGATGGGACAGCACCCTGCGCGAGGCCCTGCCCGGCTGGTCCGGCAATGACAGCGGTATCGACATCGAAAACAAGACGTATTCGCTGGCAGTCCATTACCGCCACGCAGCCGATCCGGACAAAACCGGAAAAGCCCTGTTGCCCTTCCTGAAAAAAGCCGCGCCGGACGCACTCATCGTGCCGGGAAAATACATGGTCAGCCTGATGCCGCCGGATGCGCCAAACAAGGGGATTGCCTTAAATGAACTCATGACCATCAGCCAGGCCCCATCAGTGCTCTATGCCGGTGACGACATCACCGACGAGGATGTCTTTAAGCTCAAGCGAAAAGACCTTCTCTCCATCCATGTGGAAAAAAGCCCGGCAAGCGCCGCCCCCTGGTATATCGAAACCCATGAAGACATGATAAAACTGCTTGATGACCTCATCAATCGTTTACAATCATTCAAGGCAACCCGGACAGGATAAACACATGAACAACCTTGCTCTCGGACTCATCGGCAATTCCAGGACCAATGCACTCATCGACAAAAATGCCTCCATCGTCTGGTGGTGCTACCCCTACTTTGACAGCGACCCGATCTGCAGCAGGCTCTTGACACCCGAAGTAAAAGACCGCGAAGCCGGTTTCATCGATGTGATTTGTGACAACCTGAAGCAATCCGACCAGAAATACGAGCGCAACACCGCTATCCTTTCCACCCACTTTGAAGACCACAACGGCAATCGCTTTGAAGTCATCGACTTTGCCCCGCGCTTCCAGATGCACGGGCGCCTTTTTGCCCCCTCCATGCTGGTGCGCATCATCCGCCGGATAGCCGGCAGACCGCGTATCACCATCCGTGTCCGCCCTACCGTCAACTACGGCACAGAACAGGCCGAAGTGCGGGCTGGCGCCCATCACATCACTTACATGGGATCGCTCCAGGCCATGCGCATGACCACCGATGCCCCCGTTTCCACCATCCTGGCCGAGCAACCGTTTTACCTCAATGACACCGTCACCCTGCTCATGGGGTCGGACCAGACTGTGGACGGCGCCCCGCGTGAAGTCGGCCGCTCCTTTCTGGAGCGCACCCAGCGCTACTGGTACGCCTGGGTGAGAAACCTCGCCATTCCCTTTGAATGGCAGGAAGCCACCATCCGGGCTGCCATCACCCTGCGCCTGAACACCTTCGACGATACCGGGGCAATCATTGCCGCCGTCACAACCTCCATTCCCGAGGCACCTGACAGCGGACGCAACTGGGATTACCGCTACTGCTGGCTGCGTGATGCCTACTTCGTTGTCTCCGCCTTGAATGCCCTGGGCGCCACCGGCACCATGCAGCGTTATCTCAATTACATTCTCAATGTCATTGCCGACACGCGTGATGCACCCATCCAGCCTGTCTATGGCATTCACCGTGATGCCGTGCTTGAAGAGCACGAAGCGGTATGCCTCTCCGGCTACCGTAAGATGGGACCGGTTCGCGTTGGCAACCTGGCCTACCTCCAGATCCAGAACGATGTCTTTGGCTCAGCCGTGCTTGCCAGTACCCACGCCTTTTTTGACGGGCGGCTTGAGCGCCCTGCCGACATCCACATCTACAATGATCTGGAACGCCTGGGCGAACTGGCAATCCGCAACTACAACATGCCGGACGCCGGTATCTGGGAACTGAGGGGCACCAAGCGGGTGCATACCTTCTCTTCCATCATGTGCTGGGCCGCCTGCGACCGTCTCGGCACCATCGCCAGACAGCTGGGGCTGGATGAGCGTGCCCGCTACTGGCATGACAATGCCCGCGAAATGCATGCCGAAATCTGCCGCCAGGCCTGGAATCCGGAGCTAAACAGCTTTGTCTCCACCTTCGGGGGCGACCGTCTGGATGCGAGCCTGCTGCTCATGGGCGAACTGCGCTTCATGGAACCGGACGACCCACGTTTTGCCGGTACCATTGCCGCCGTGGAAAAATTCCTGCGCCGGGGCAATTACCTCCTGCGCTACGACGAACAGGACGATTTCGGTATGCCCGAAACCGCCTTTGTCGTATGCACTTTCTGGTGGATACTGGCACTCACCTACATTGGCGAGACGGACCGTGCCCGCGAACTCTTTGAAAACATCCTCTCCAAGCGCAACCATCTCGGCCTGCTCTCCGAAGATGTCGATCCGCTCACCGGTGAACTCTGGGGCAATTTCCCCCAGACTTACAGCATGGTGGGAATCGTACAGTGTGCCATTCGCTTATCCATTCCCTGGCACGATGCGTTCTAGGGGGCTGTAGGCGCGACAGCAGGCGCGTTTTTGTCCTTCGCTTGTTGTGTTCTCTACGATGAGAGACACCTCGAGATGACCTCATAAGGTGGGTGGTTGACCCACGGCAACGTTCTTTTTGCCCGGCAGCAAAAAGAACGCAAAAAGTGCCGTGCGGACTTCTCGTCCCCCGCTATGCGGGGGATTCCCGATTCGGCGCCTCGCGGCAGGGGCGGCATCCGGAACTCGCTCGCTTCGCTCTCTCAAACAGCCGTCTGCCTGCTCCAGCCGCTCATCACCAAATCGGCTTCGCCGTAACGCACTTGTCTGCTAACCACGTTAGTGGCATTAGCAGGGTAACCTCATATGCTATGGCTAACGCAATAAGGACAGCTGTGCTGTCCCCCTGCGTGTCGTCACTCTTATCGCTTTTTCAAGGCAGCTCCGCTGCCATGCCGTCCGCGAAGCGGGGGCATCTTCACACCACGAAGTGGTGTCACTTCTCTTCTGAATTCCGCGATTACGCCGCAGCCGGGGCTGGGAGGAGGGACTGGAGCAGGCAGACGGCTGTTTGAGCGCAGCGAGTTCCGGCTGCCGCCCCTGTCATGACGAGCAGGCACGGGTACCCCGCTTTAGCGGGGCAAGGGGTTGCGGTGCTTTTTTTGGTTACTTTTTGTAGCAAGACAAAAAGTAACCTGCCGTGGGTCAGCCACCCACCTTATGGCGCCATCTCGAGGGCCAATCTCATCGCAGCAAACAACACCAGCGAAGGGTAAAGACGCACTACACCGTCGCGTAACAACGCCCCCTCCCCCTTGCCATCCTCCCCCAACCCTCCTATCATTAAGAAACAGACAACAACCATCCGGAGGCTTTCATGGCTGACTGGAATCCTGACCAATACCTCAAGTTTGCCGATGAGCGCACCCAGCCCTCCATCGACCTGACATCCCGTATCCGCCTCCAGAAAAAACCGCACAAGATCCTGGATATCGGCTGCGGCCCGGGCAACAGCACCCATGTGCTTGCACAGCAATTCCCGCATGCCTGCATCATCGGTATCGACAGTTCGGAAAACATGATCCAGGTGGCAAAAAGCACCAGCATCGATCTGGATGCCGATCTTGACTTCATGATCTGCGATGCCGCAACCGGACTGCCAAGCCTGGAGACCAACTACGACATCGTTTTTTCCAATGCCGCCATCCAGTGGATACCCCGACATGACGAATTGCTGAGAAATATGATGGGGCGCTTAAAACCCGGCGGCGTCATGGCGGTGCAGACACCGCTGCTGGAAAAACATCCCCTTCACCGCATCATCCGCAGCGTGGCCAATCAGGAAAAATACAGGGGCACTTTCTCGAGAAACATCCAGCGAAGAAACAATCTCTCCCCGCAGGAATACGCCGCCATCCTGAGTGATATCGCCGAGCGATTTGATATCTGGGAAACGACTTACTACCACATCATGCCTTCCCATCGGGACATTCTCGAATGGTTCCGCTCCACCCGGCTGCGTCCCTACCTGGCTGCGCTTTCGCCAGACAGGGTTCCCGAATTTGAAGCGGATCTCCTCGACGCTTTCACGCGGAACATGCCCGTACTGGAAAACGGCAAGATCCTCATGCCTTTCCCGCGCCTCTTTTTCACTGCCGTGAGATAACCTATCCTCCCATCACGCAAACACGCCCTTTTCCATAGGGGTGTGTGGCGTTTTTTTCTTTCCGCTTTTTGTATTCCGGCCTTTTTCAATCTGAAAAAACCGCCCGCTTCCCTCAGGAAAGATAAAAGTTACGGACAACACCTCAAGCATACACACAAAAAATTGCTGCACCCCCTTGATTTTCACAAGAATTTTCCGCTATCATTCTCTGAGGCAATAAAAAATACAGCCTCCTGAATTTATTATCAAAGACATAAGCAAACGGAACCTGAACCATGAATGAAAGAAACCGCCTCTTGTTCACAGGCAGGGCCAGGCGATTCCCCCTGATGAAAATCGCCCTGGGCTTTCTGCTTCTTTTCATTTTCTGCGCATGGGCTTATGCCGCACCGCAGACTGATACATCCCCTTTTACCGAGACACTCAAGGCCCCGCCTGCTTTCGTCCCGGAATATATGGCAGAAAAAGACAATGCGGCTGCCATGTATTCAGATGGCATCTATGCGGTTTATGCCGCAGACAAGGCCAGCATCAGAGAAGGACAACCGGTATCGGTTACCGCCAGCCAGATCAGTGACAGCAACTGGTCGCTCGCTGTAGAAGCCGTGAACTCTCCTGTCAAGGAAGAACACGGCAATGAAGAAAGACATGAAAGCCTCGGCGGCATGGTCAAGGGAACCCTTCACTTTTAAGCGACTCTTCATCAATTTCCCCACACCGACTGGCACAAGACATTGCATTTTTGATAAGATATCTGGCATACGCCGGATACCCGGCGTTGAAGGTGCAAAAAAAACGGCAACATCTGTTATTCTGTCTGGTATATCAGCATCGCTGAGAGACAGATTTATCACGCAGGCCAACATGCCATGAAGGTAACTGACCGGGGTCACATGCAAAAAACATCCGCCATGTGGAAAAGGCTGCCCGTTCTTTTTGCATGCCTGCTGCTTTCCCTCCCTGTCATGGCTGACGATCTGGCTGACGGAAAATCCCACCTCGAAAAGCGTGAATATGCCCCCGCTTTTGCTGCATTTCAGAAAAGCGCGGCGCAGGAAAACCCCGAAGCCGAATATTACCTGGGACTCTTTTACCGAAACGGTATCGCAACGGTTCAGGACAATGAAAAAGCCATGGCATCTTTCAAGGATGCTGCCGGACACGGCCACCTTCAGTCCCAATACATTCTCGGATACTCCTACCTCACCGGTGAAGGCGCTGAACAGGACTACTGGTCAGCAAAACACTGGTTTGAGAAAAGCGCAAACGCCGGATACCCGTTATCCATGGTCCAGCTTGCCTTCATGTATGACGATGGCGTGGGAATGAAGCCCGACCGCAAAAAAGCGCTTTACTGGTTTGAAAAAGCGGCAGCCGCAGAGCAACCCACCGCCATGCTGTATCTGGGTGTTTTTTACGAAACCGGAACCGCTGTCAAAAAAGACGAGGAAATCGCCTTTCACTGGTACAAAAAAAGCGCCGAGGCCGGTGAACCCCGCGCGCTGGTGCGCATGATCCAGATTTATGAAAACGGCGAGCTCGGCGAAAAGCCCGACAAGGCAAAAGCGCTAAAATGGAGTGAAAAAGCAGAAAACGCCCGCTCCGAACACATGAAACCCCTGATCGAATAACACAATAACAAAAACAACAGAACAACAAAGAGGCAAACTATGGAATATCGCACCCTGGCAGGAACCGATCTCAAACTCTCCGCCCTCACCTTTGGCGCCTGGGCTGCAGGCGGCTGGATGTGGGGTACAACCGAGAGAAAGGATGCGCTTCAAGCCATACGTGCCAGCTATGACAATGGCATCACTTCCATTGACACCGCCCCCATTTATGGACAGGGCAACAGCGAGGAAATCGTGGGGGAAGCGATCGCCGGCATACCGCGGGACAAAGTCCAGATCCTGACAAAATTCGGCCTGCGCTGGGATCTCGACAAGGGCAGGCTTTCCATGCGCAGCAAGGACCTCAAAGGCGAAAGCATCAATATCCATATCTATGCCGGAAAAGAAAGCATCATCAAGGAATGCGAAGACAGCTTGAGACGCCTGAAAACAGACTATATTGATCTCTACCAGCTTCACTGGCCGGATCCGACCACCCCTATTGCCGAATCCTTCGAGGCCGTCAACCGGCTGATCGAACAGGGCAAGGTCCGCTATGCCGGTTTGTCCAACTACAATGCCGAGCAGATGGCCGAGGCGGAAAAAACCACCTTTATTGCCTCCAACCAGATTCCCTACAGCATGGTCAACCGCCGCATCGAAAAAGAAACCCTGCCTTACTGTATCAACCACCACAAATCCATCCTGGCCTACAGCCCGCTTGAGCGCGGCCTTCTGACCGGTAAACTGAAGCCCGGCCATGAATTTGCTGAAGGCGACCACCGCGCCACCAACAGTTACTTTACCGATGACAGCATTGAGCGTACCAATGCTTTTCTGGCCAAGCTCAAACCCATGGCAGAAGCCAAGGACGCCACGCTTTCGCAGCTTGTCCTGCGCTGGACCATCGAACAGCCCGGCATCACGATTGCACTGGTGGGCGCCAGAAACGCCGAACAAGCCATCCAGAACGCGGCAGCCATCCATATAAAACTCACCCCGGAAGAAATCCAGTTCATCAACGACCTGATTCCACCTGCCTGAGGCAAACGCCCGGCAGGAACGGAAACCGCGTCACCGGTGCCGGCACCTTGCCGGCCCGCAAGCGACAGGATAGCCTGTCAATGCCTTCCGGAAGAATTTATGCTTTCCAGCATGCTTTGCAGAGTCCCCGCACTTCAACGAAAACGGCGTCTATCGAAAAAGACTGGCTGGCCGCCCACGCATTGAGCGTTGAATTGATCTGCTCCATCGTCAGTTCGGACACAGTGCCGCAGTTAATGCAGATCACAAACACAACCGCCCCTTTCTCATGGGCATGATGATCCGCGTGCTGGCAGGCGATAAATGCGTTCAGGCTTTCCAGGCGATGGGCCAGGCCGTACTCGACCAGTTTTTCCAGGGCGCGATAGACTTGCGATGGCGCGCGAATCCCCTCTTTCTGCACGGTTTCGAGCAGATGGTACGCACTGGCCGGGCGCTGGGCATGTCTTAGCGCATCCAGTATCAGTTGCTGGTTTTTTGTCAGGGCAAAGGCTTTATCCATAGGTCGGTTCCATTCCGGGGGGCATCATCGTATACCGCTCGCTGAAAAGCATGAAAACCCTTCCATTTTACCCGATCGGCTTTCAGCAGCAGAACCTTATCCCCCTGTGCCCCGGCATCCGGCGGCTCGAGGCGGAGAAACATCAGGCAGCCTGCACAGGATCACTCGGCAATACCGGCTTTCCCGGGAAGGGTGACAAAACCGATTTTTGTCAGCCCGGCCCGGCTGGCATCCGCCATGACCTCTGCAACATATTGATATTCGGCATGTTTATCCGCATGGATATGCACTTCAGGCACCGGCGTTTTTCTTCCCGCCTCGGCAAACAGCCCTTGCAGCGCGGCCCGGTCAACGGCCGACCCGTCGCAATACAGCGCCCCGTCCGCCCCGATGGCCAGATCAATCTTTCCGGGAGGCATCTCGATGGCCGATGAAGCGGCCATCGGCAGCTCAACCCTGACGGAGTGGGACAACAGCGGCGCCGTGACGATAAAAATAACCAGCAACACCAGCATGACATCAATCAGCGGCACCATGTTTATTTCAGACAGCACCGGCCTGTTTTGCCGGTTGCGGGATTCTCCAAAAGCCATCCTGCCCTCACCTGGCCGGGTAAACCGCATGCTTCCGGCTGTCGCGGGAATTAGCCTGCTGCATGACCGCATAGGCCTTGCCGGTTGAAAGAAAAGTCAGCAGCTCATTGGCAAAAGCATCCAGCCGGGAAAGGGTGACGCTGTTGCCGCGCACCAGCCAGTTGTAGCCGATGACCGCGGGAATGGCCACGGCAAGGCCGATGCCCGTCATGATAAGCGCCTCTCCCACGGGACCCGCCACTTTCTCCAGCGTGCCCGCCCCGCCGGCGCTCACCGCAATCAGGGCGTGATATATCCCCCATACCGTGCCGAACAGGCCGATAAACGGGGCCGTTGAAGCGATGGTGGCAAGAACGGGCAGGCCATTTTCCAGCAGGCGGGCATCTTCATCAATGACACTTTTCATGGTGCGAACCAGAAACGCCTGCCGCGTCTCCGCCTCTGCCCGTTCCGGGGGGCTATACCGGCTGTAATGTTCCTGTGCGTCCAGTGCATGGGCTGTCAGGTGCGAAAAAGGGCACCGGATTCCCTGCGCCCCGATCTCCGCCTGAACCGCCCCCAGGGAACCGGTATCCCGGAAAAGACAGAGAAATTCCCTGCTGTTGCGCTCCCGCCTCCAGCGCGCAACCCCCTTAAGCGTAATCAGCGCCCAGGAAGTAACGGACATGCCAAGCAAAAGAACCAGCAGGGACTTTCCGAGGAAGTCGCTCCCGGCGATAAAGTGGGTAAATCCAAGCGAAACAGTCGAAGCATCCATCATGTGTTTACCATAAAAAAACGGGTTATCTGGTTTTCAGGTTGAATTGATAAGGAATATTCGCCACGACCTGCAAGGGACGGTCGTATTCGGCATAAGGATAAAAGCTGCTTCTCATGGCAGCCTCAAGCGCGGACTGGTCCAGCCGCGCAAAACCGGAAGAAGCCGTAATCCGGGCATCCTGAACCCGCCCATCGGCGCCGATCAGCACACGCACCTGGACCAGCCCGGTTTCCTTGCGCCTTATCGACGCGGGTGGGTAAACTGGTTTGACGGCCTGTTTGTACCGGATCTGCGAAAAGGAAACCTGCCGGGCGGCTCCGTCGCCGTCACCACCGGCATCCGCGCCATTTCCCCTGCCCGTGCCGCCGGCGCTTTCCTTTCCGGTTCCCTTTCCCCGCCCGCCCTTCTCTTCTGTTTCAACAGGGATGCCTTCGCGGCCTTCTTCTGTCTTTGGCTCCGATGGCTTGTCCGTGGCCTTTCCCGTTTCAACCCGTACTTCCCGCCCGGTATCCTGTGACGCGGCAACCGGCCGGGCGGCTTTCTCCTGCTTTCCCTTCGGTATCCCGGCTGATTCGGCCGTGACCGTTCCCGCGGCAGTGGAAACCGCAGAAGCATTTCCGGAAAGGAAGGAAACGTAAAGCGCGGAGCCGCCCCTGCCGGAACTTCCGCCGGCCTCCACCTGCGGCATGCGCCCCGCCAGTAAAAACAGCGCGAAAACATGCACCGACAATACCATCCCCACAAAAACAAGCGAGATTGGCCTCAAACGGCAAATATCGTCGCAAGGATGGAGAAAAGAAACGGCTGAATCCATTGTCATGCAAGAAACCAAAGCAAAAAAACCTGTCATGCGCTCCCGATGAACACCTGTCCCTCGCCTTGCCGGAACTCATCATCCCCCGGCGCCGGGTACCCGGCCGGATACGCCCGCCTGATTGCCATGTCCGCCATCTGCCCTGCCGGATGCTTTCTCCCTGCCGGAGCGAAGCCCAGCCCGTCCTCAATCCCGTTCCCGCCATACAAGGAGGGGAACGAAACCCGGAAACAGATGGGATCAAAAACAGGGAAACTTGCCAGGCAACCGTGACATACCTGTCAATGCACCCATTGCCTGATATTGTGGCAATCGATTGATATGTTATAACATATCCTCTCAAGGCGCAACGAGATCAACAGGACGACCGGAACAACGAAGGCATCAGCCCGATCGCCGCCTTTCCGCCTCGCCGTCAAACAAATGAGCCAACGGGGCGCCTATAGGTTTCTTCCTGTATCTGACGCATCCCGGCAGCCATTCAGGCCGGCACCGGATTTCCCTCCCCCTGTCGGCTACGATGAAAACAGGATTGCCTTTTTCTGGAATGATATGTTATAACATATCATTTTTGACAATGAAACGATTGCCTGCATGAAAACCATAAAGATATTCCATGCATTGCCTCTTCTCCCGATTGCCTTCATGGCGCCGGCAGTTGCGGCCGATGACGTCATCCAGTTAAACCCGGTGGTTGTTACCGCCACATCCCTTGAGCAGAACATAGTGGATGCGCCGTCCGCCATGAGCATTATTACCAGGAAAGAGCTGGACAACCGCCCGGTGCACGACCTGGTCGATGCCCTGCAGGGTACAGAAAGCATCCAGTTTACGGGGGAAGGCATGACGCGAAGAGGCATCAGCATCCGGGGTATGCCCACCTCCCACACCCTGATCCTGCTGGACGGGAAACGCATCAGCTCGGCCGGGGCGATTGCGCATTCCGACTATGACTACAACTGGATGCCGGTGGAAGCTATTGAACGGATCGAGGTCGTTCGGGGCCCCATCTCCTCGCTGTACGGTTCCGATGCGCTGGGCGGCGTCGTGAATGTAATCCCGAGAAAACCGACGGATGAGTGGAAAGGAAGCCTGCGACTGGGCGGCGGCCTGATGGACCATAACCGGGGCGGCGGCAGCCATCAGGAAGGTATCTACCTGGGCGGCCCTGTCATCAAGGACAAACTGGGCATCAGCTTTACCGGCACTAACCAGCGGCGCGAAGCGACAAAAGACCCTGCCGACCCGACCATATCGGAGCTGGAAGGAAGGCAAAGCCATCAGGGGGACATGACCGTGGTGTTCACCCCGTTTGACAACCACCGCTTCGACATCGGCTATGGATCCGGCCGGGAAAAACGATGGCGCGACACCAAGACATCGGGCTCCTCCCCGAAAAACTACCAGTCCAACGAAACCATCGAAAGAGAACAGCAGTCCTTCAAGTATGAAGGCGACTGGGACTGGGGGAACACGATCATCAGGGCGTACCGAAATCGCCTGGACCGTAACGTGCGCTACACCAACAATCAAAAACCGTCTGACCCGAACACGACGATCAAGAATTCCATTGTCGATTTTCACGCCAATCTCACGGCCATCGACAGGCATACCGTCAGTTTCGGGGGAGAGTGGCACGAAGAGGAACTGGAAAGCCAGGGATTTGCGAACGACGGGGCATCCGCCATCTACCGGTCATTCTTTATCCAGGAACAGTATGCCATTACGCCGGAC
>JAAZED010000389.1 GCA_012512465.1 Oxalobacter sp.
GTGCAGCAGGCTGGGCTGGTGGCGGTGGCGGAAGCGGCGCTTTCTTTTCGCCACGAGTGGACGCGCCCGGCGCTTACAACCCGAAGCCGAAATATCCTGCTGCATCCCGCCGCATGGGTGAAGAAGGAACGGTATCGCTTTCTGTCCATGTGCTTGCCACCGGCGAAGTGGCTGATGTCCGGCTGAAAAAATCCAGCGGCTATTCCAGGCTGGATAATGCCGCGATGGAAGCGGTGAAAAAATGGCGTTACCTCCCTGCCCGCCAGGGCGATACGCCTGTCCCTTACTGGTATACGCAGGCAGTGAAATTCTCCCTGACGGACTGAGCTTGCCGTCGCGTCACCACGGCTGACATACGGGATTTTGCAAAACACTTTGCTTTTTCCCCTTTCTGATGGCCTGGCGGTATGTTATCTTGAGCCTCATCCATTGTCCTTGCCCGTCTCACCCAGGAGGATCAGCATGCCCATCGCTTCTTATCGCCTTGCTTCCCTGCTGAAAACCCTGCTTTTGCTTTTTTCGCTGGTGCTGCTTCCGGTGCAGGCGCAGACCATTGAGGAGGAAGCGGCAAACGGCGATGCGTCCGCACAATTTTTGCTCGGCATCACCTATCTCGACGGCACGCTGGTCACACGGAATTACAAAATGGCTGAAACCTGGCTGCTTCGTGCTGCCGAACAGGGACATCCCCGTGCGCAGTACATGCTGGCTGCCCTGTATACGGATGGAAGCCAGCTCAAACGCGACTATGAGAAGGCATTTCACTGGGGGAAAATCCTCGCAGACAAGGGAGACCGCATGTCGCAGTATGGCATCAGCGTGCTGTATGAAAACGGCCAGGGGGTAGAGAAAAATCCGGGGCAAGCCCGCCGCTGGCTTCAGAGCGCAGTAACGCTGGGCAGCCCCAGTGCGATTGCCCGTATGGATGCACAGGACTCGGCAACGCAGATCAATGCGCTGTCCGACCCGAAGCTCTCACCTGAAGTCTTCAGAAAAGCCAATGAATTGAATGACGCCCTGTCGCAGTACTGGATCGGGCACGCCTACCTGACGGGGCGTGGCCTGAAAAAGGATACGGACCAGGCCTGGGTATGGTTAAACAAAGCATCACAGCAGGGCAATGCATTTGCGCAGTATGACCTCTCCTATCTTTATCCGATGGGCGAAGGCGTCAGACCCGAATACCAGTCTGCTGTTGCCCTTATCCAGACTGCGGCGGCCAGCGGACATGTGAAAGCGATCTTCAATCTCGCAGGCATGTATGAAAAGGGCCGGGGCGTCATGCAGAACTGGAACGAGGCATACCGCCTGTATATCATTGGCGCCGGTATCGGCAATGCAAATGCGATAGCACGCTTGAAGGAACTGGAAAACGCCTGCGTGAAGCCCACGCATGTGCAGTGCGAAACCTTCCAGCCGGAAACCATGGCACTTTACACCGACACCACGTCGCTTTACCGGATCGGCCTCACGCTCTTTGATGGTGACGGCATTACCCAGAGCTACGGGCAATCGTTAAGATGGTTCCGGCTGGCTGCCAACAAGGGAGACGTGGAATCGCAGTACCGGATGGCGTTTATTTACCAGAATGGCCTGGGGGTGGAGCGGGACAAACACATGGCCAGCTACTGGTATGAGATCGCGGCGAGAAACGGCCAGCCGGATGCGATACGGCACGTGCAGACGGGGCGTTGACGGCCCGCCCCTCAGAAC
>JAAZED010000390.1 GCA_012512465.1 Oxalobacter sp.
GCTGGCACCAGCGGAAGGCGATGACAGTTTATAGACGGTTTTTCCTGCCAGTTTGAAATCATTGGTCACATAAGTGAAATTCTCGGAATGCCCGGCAAACAGAAGGCCGTCCGGCTTCATCAGTGGAGCAAATCGGGAAAGAATTTTTCCCTGTGTCGGCTTGTCAAAATAAATCATGACATTCCGGCAAAAAATCGCATCAAACGGTCCTCTTATCGGCCAGTTATTTTCAAGCAGATTCACCTGGCGGTAAGTGATCAGATCACGCAGCTCCTGGCGTGCACGTACCATTCCCGCCTGCTTGCCCTTGCCGTTTAAGAAAAACTTCTTCAGACGATCCTGCGCCATTTTTTCAACTTTGTCGCTGGTATAAACCCCGTTTGCTGCTGTTTTCAGTACGTTTGTATCAATATCTGTTGCAATAATCTGCACCGGGGGCTTTAATGAATTGAAAGCTTCACACAGGATAATGGCAATGGAATAGGGTTCTTCACCGGTTGAACTTGCGGAACACCATACGGTGAAAAGTCCATCTCCCAGTTTTTTTCGCGCATGTTCAGCCAGAATCGGGAAATGCTGTGACTCGCGGAAAAACGAAGTCAGGTTGGTTGTCAGCGCATTGGTAAATGACTCCCACTCATTTTCCATCTTGCCGCCTTCAAGCCGATCAAGATAAGTGCCAAAATCCTTGTAACCCGTTGCACGCAACCGCCGCGCGATCCGACTGTAAACCATTTCTTCCTTGCTGTCAGCCAGGGTAATGCCTGCGCGCTTGTATATCAGCGAACGGATACGTCTGAAATCACCGGTCGTGAAATCAAATTCTTTTGGTGTACGCAGGTTATTGCTGCTGTCTTCTTTCGTCATTTCTTGTCAGTCTCTTAATCAGCTCAGGAATCTGTCTCATAACAAAAATATTTTTCGACAGGCTTTACACTTATTGTACGGCTTTTTCCAAAATATTGCCTAACGCCAACTTTTTAACATCTTAACCTGTTTCTCAGGAATTGGTTAAAAGTTGCCCATTTATTTTCTTTAAAATGAAAATAAAGGCAGATATTTGTGGTTATAACCCGTTAAAATGAAGCCTTGGGCGGCACGAACCATGTTATGCCAGAGCGCTTTCAGAAAAAAACGCACAATTTGCCGCCATGCCCTGAAAAATATTCGGCCAATTACCCTTTTTTCTTTATAAGCATATATCGATGAGAGACAGTCAGTGGCTCACAGCTATTCTACAGACATCATTTGATGAAATTTACGTCATTGATGCCCAGACATCACGCATTATTCATGCCAGTGAGTCAGCCTGCGCCAATCTGCAAAGACCATTTGAGGAATTGCGGGGCCTGCCCTTTCCTGCTCTGGCGGCATCATCGGCAGAAACACAGCTTGAGCGTCGCCTGCGATCATTAAACAGACAAACACGCAACAAGGAAAAAGACAAGGAGCCAGTGAGTTTCAGCGCGGTTCTGGTCAGAAAAAACGGAACGGCTTATCCCATTCTTTTTCGTCTGCAAAAATGTGAAATTAATCAGATATCCGCCATCATCGCCGTTGGGCAACCACAAAGCGCCTCAAAAAAAGGGGATGAAGAAACCGGCCCCGTCTCCAATCCTTTCAAAACCAGCGATATCCCCTCAGATATCAACACGCCCTGGCTGGTTTACCAGATCATCCGGAAAAATGATGGGAGCGTGTCCTTTCCCCACCTGAGCGGCGGATGCGAAAATCTTCTGGGTATCACCCAGGACCAGCTTCACACCAATCCGGACCTTTTCCTTTCGCTGGTTCTCCCGCAGGATCGCGATTCGTATATTGAATCCATGACCGATTCCGCCATTTATATGAAAAGCTGGAACTGGGAAGGCCGGATCTGGGTGGACTCCATCAAGGAAATCCGCTGGATCAGCCTGCTGGCAGCTCCCCACCAGCTTGATAATGGCCGTGTGCAATGGGAAGGTATCATGACGAACATCACCCAGAGCAAACAGGAAGAAATGGAGATCAAGCTCTCCAAAAACCGGCTTGCCGAACTGTCTGCACACGTTGAAGAAGTCAAGGAGCAGGAACGAACGCAAATATCACGTGAAATACATGATGACCTGGGCGGCAACCTGACGGCCATCAAAATGGCACTGGCACTGCTTGCAAAACGCCTTCCCCACAATCAGCCGGAGCTGGCTGAAAAAGCAGAATATGTGGACCAATTGGTGGACAGGACCATTGAAGCCGCCCACCGTATTGCCAGCAACATGCGTCCGAGTATTCTGGATATCGGCATTGTGGCTGCATTGGAATGGCAGGCGGATGAATTCTCCCGCCAGTCAGGCATCCTTTGCAAATTTGAATCAACAGCTCCGGATATACAGTTGCAACCGGCACAATCCACTGCATTTTTCCGCATTGCACAGGAAGCCCTGACCAATATTGCACGGCACGCTGAAGCCAGCCGGGTATCCATCCAACTGACCGCCAGCAAGGCGCATGTTCAGCTTAAAATTATCGATAACGGAAAAGGCATCACGGTGGCCGATCGCATGAAACCGCAATCCTTCGGCATTCGTGGCATGATAGAGCGGGCGCACTCGCTGGGAGGAAAACTGTCTTTCGATTCGGTCCCCAAAAAAAGGAATGCCATTACTGTCGTGATACCGTTTACCGACATGCTGTTTGATTCAGAAATAAGCCTGCCGGTGAAAAACTGAGTATATTTTTTCTATCGACCTTTTGACGGGAATACCGTGAACGAAAAAAACTCCATCCGCGTCATGATCGTTGATGATCATGCCATTGTCCGGGAAGGATTAAAACAGATTCTCGCGGATACGGATGATATCGTTGTCACAGCCGAAGGAGAAAACGGGCTGGAAGCCATCAGGCTGTCCAGAACAGAAAAAGGCGATATCATGCTGTTGGACATCACCATGCCCGATAAAAACGGCATTGAAGTCCTGAAACAGATTCACAAGGAAAAACCCGAGCTTGCCATCCTGATGCTGTCAATGCACCGCGAAGACCAGTATGCCATCCGTTCTCTCAAAGCCGGTGCGGTAGGGTACCTTAACAAACAGAGTGCGCCGAATGAACTGGTCAAGGCGATACGGCAGGTTGCATCAGGAAACAAATACATCAGCCCTGTTTTAGCCCAGGAACTGGCCCGCCATGTGACAGAAGACACGCAAAAAGCGCCGCATGAATCCCTGTCAGACCGGGAATTCCAGACGCTGATGATGATAGCCGGCGGCAAATCCGTATCGGATATCGCAACCGAGCTTTCCCTGTCAGTCAAAACCGTCAGCGAATACCGCTCCCGTATCCTGTCAAAAATGAGCCTGAAAAACAATGCCGAACTGATGCATTACGCCATACGGCACAAGCTGGTTACGGAATGACCCTTCTTTTTTCTTCATCATGCCCTCCGTGATAGCGGGGCTGTATGCAAATGGAGACAAAAACATTCATCATTCCTTCAAAACATGAAATAATGTATTTTGCCCAGGTGTGGATGAAAAGAA
>JAAZED010000391.1 GCA_012512465.1 Oxalobacter sp.
AAATGCATGATTTTCATTTTCGTCGGATGATGACGAAAAAACAATCAGACTTTGGTACTAGACCCTGCCTTCATTAATTGGCCTGCTGCAAAGCTGCTTTTCCCCGTCTGCCTTCGTTGCCGGGCCAAAATTGAACTTGCCGTATGTTCAATACGCCTTTGTCCAATATTGTCACAGCGCCTTGACAGACAAGAAAAATCAGCCTCTCGCGAACGACAAATTAATGAGGGCAGAGTCTGGGTTGCCGTTTGTTAACACAAACAGGTAACGGGCATTTGTCAGGCTAAGCCTGCCCCCAATCTCCTGCCAGCACACAGGCGGCGGCCTGTACGCCGCTTCTGGCAGCGGATTCCAGCGTGCCGGGGTATTCAGAGCGGACATAATCACCAGCAAAAACCAGGCCAGGCAGCCCGCTTTTCATTTCCGGGCGGACAAGCGCAGGCTTGCAGACAAAGGTTGCCTGCCGTTCGGATACCGTTTGCGCCCATAAGGGGAAAGCCAGCTGCGGCATCTTCAATTGGTCTGCCAGTTGTCGGGCGACATCTGCTTCCAGTGCCTGGCGGGTAAGGGATGAAGTGGAAGAGGATGTGCTGATCACCACGGCAAAAATACCGGCGTGCGCGGCATCCAGCCAGCCCCGGTCAAACACGAATTGCCCCCATTTGCCTGATTGCGCATCATCTTTCAGCGCAAAAAAAGCGCGAGGCAGCCGGGTATCAGGCGAATAGCCGAAATAGCAGGTATGGATGGGTTCAAATTCCAGCGCGTCAAAGCGCGCCATATCCATCTGGCGGGAGAGCAGGGTCGATGCGGCAGCGGCAGAAGTCGCCACGACAACCGCATCAAAAACCTCACTATCCACTTCCCATCCGGCAGGGGTTTGGCAAAGCGAACGCACCGTTTTTCCTTCAATCACCGTGCTGCCCCGCTGGCGGACAAATGCCAGTGCCGGGTCGGGGAAAAGTGCTGAAAAATCCAGCCTGGGGATCAGCATGTCCGATGCGGCGCGTCTTGCACCGATACTGTCGCGCAGAATATTCAGAAAAATCTGTGCGGAAGCCTGTTCCGGCAGCGTATTCAAGGCTGAGATGCAAAGCGGTTTCCATAAAAGCCGGTACAGCCGTACCGTCTGGTCAAAACGCTCTAAAAGCGTGGTGACCGCGCAATCTTCATTGAGTGTCCAGTTTATCCAGCGTGCCGCCGAGGTAAAGCGGGCAAGCGCTATCTTATCCGCCATTTCCAGGCCATCAGCCCTGAGAAGGGCGCCCAGCAAATGAAGCGGCGCAGGCAGGGCTGATGTCACAAAAGCCATGCCATCCGTTCCTGGCGGGTAGCACATCTGAAGCGGCAGGCGCAGAAGGGCGGTATCGGGATTGACCCCCACCTTTTTCATCAGGCGCAGCGTCTCGGTATAGGCGCCAAGGAGAATATGCTGGCCGTTGTCCAGCGTCCTGCCGTCAGCCTCCACACGCCGGGCGCGCCCGCCGGGTGTCGTGCGGGATTCAAAGACCGTAACGGCGGCGCCTGCGTCTGCCAGCGCTACCGCCGCAGCACATCCTGCCCAGCCGGCGCCAATGACAGCAACCTTTTGCTGGTCAGTTACGGACATACGCTTTCCAGGCCAGCCACAGCTTGTTAAGCGGCGAGAGCGAGGTGCGCTTTTCAAGCACCCTGAAAC
>JAAZED010000392.1 GCA_012512465.1 Oxalobacter sp.
CACAGAAAGCGCGTAGGCGCCAAGGACGACCAGCCCGGCATGATGACGCTCAAATGCGTAAACGAGCTGCTTGCCAAAACCGGCTTCGACCCCAAGGACATCGACATGATTTTATACGCGGGCGAAACCTATGCCGAATACATCTGCTGGACCGTGGGCATTTACATCCAGCGCGAAATCGGCGCGGACAACGCCTATGCATGGGACCTCTCCTTCCGCTGCGCGGGCCTGCCGCTGAGCCTGAAGGTTGCAAAAGAAATGATGTACGCAGACCCCAGCCTGAAGAACGTGCTGGTCTGCGGCGGTAATAACAACTGCCAGCTGGTGGACTACAAGGACCCCAACCAGAGCTTTATGTTCAACATGGCCCCCGGCGCCTTCGCAACCCTGCTGCGCCGCGACTATGATGTCAACACCATTCTGGAAAGCCATATCATCACCGACGCCCAGTTCGCCACGGATGTCATCGGCGAAACAGGCGGCAGCCTGAAGCCCCTGACACAGGCTGATGTGGAGGAAATGGCAAAAGACCCCGAAAAAACACGCCGCTGGAACCTGCTGACCCTGCCGGATGCCGCAGGCATGAAAAAGCGCCTTGCCACACGCAGCCTGCCGGACTTCACGGGCGCGGTGCGCGGTGCTTGCGAACGCACCGGCATCCAGTCTTCGGATATTGACTTCATCGGCATTGTACATATCGGTGACCGGGCACATTTCGCCATCATGGACGACCTTGGCATTGACAGAGAAAAAACCGTGTTCCTGTATGACGACGGACACTGCGGCCACCCCGACCCGCTGCTTGCGCTGGATTACGGCCTGCAGCAGGGCAAAGTGAAGGATGGCGACCTGTGCGCGCTTGTTGGCGGCGGCACCGGATATGCCTTTAGCTGCACCATCGTAAAATGGGGCAAGGCGTAATATTAGGAAAGGGGATACGGGCATGATTAATGCACAGGAATTATACCGCAGCAAAAAGAAATCCTTAGAGGAAGCCCTCGGGCTGATTCAATCCGGGGATTTCATCATCAGCGCACTGGGCGCCAGTGAACCGCTGGCCATCTTGGGTCAGCTCCATACGATTGCCGCAAACGGCGTCAAGGGCTGCGACATCACCAACTGCCTGCCCATCGGCAACTATGAGCATATCGTCAACCCGCAGTATGCGGAAAGCCTGTTTGTCAACAGTTGGTTCTACGGCGCACAGATGCGCAAGGCGGCCGGTCAGGCCAACACCAGCTTTGTGCCCCAGCATTTGCATCTGGCGTTCAAAAAGCGTTTTTACGCGGCGGACGGGCGCAGAATTGTGCTGCTTGCCACTGCTTCACCCATGGATGAGCACGGCTATTTGAGCCTTGGACTGGGCACCACCTACGAGCGCGAAGCGATTGATGCAGGCGCGTACGTGATTGTGGAAGTGAACCCCAAAATGCCCAGAACCTTTGGCGACACCATTCTGCACGTCAGCGAGATTGACGCGCTGATTGAAGTGGACTGCGCCGTACCCACCCTGCCCGAGCCCGCCTTCTCCGATAAGGACCGCATCATCGGCAACTACATCGCCGAGCATGTGGAGGACGGCTCCACCATTCAGCTGGGCATCGGCGGCATTCCCAACGCAGTGGCCGACGCGCTCAAGGGCAAAAAGCATCTGGGTATCCACACGGAAATGTTTACCGACGGCATGGTGGACCTCATCCTTGCGGGTGCGGTGGACAACTCCATGAAGACGCTCTACCGCCATCAGTCCATTGCTACCTTTGCGATGGGTACACAGAAATTATACGACTTTCTGAACAACAACCCGTCCATCATGCTCAAAAAGGGCTGCTGGACAAACGACCCGTATGTGGTTGGGCAGAACTATAAAATGGTTTCCATCAACACCTCGATTGAGGTGGACCTCTTCGGCCAGTGCGCCTCCGAATCCATCGGCCCGATGCAGTTCTCCGGAACCGGCGGACAGAGCGACACAGCCGTGGGCGCGCAGAATTGCCCGGACGGAAAGTCTTTCATCGCGCTGTACTCCAC
>JAAZED010000393.1 GCA_012512465.1 Oxalobacter sp.
CAGGGCGAGCGATTGGCAAAATGGGCCAGAAAATGAGTGCGGCGTATGGCCTTGTTCATCACTTCGCCTGTCTCCTCGTCAACGTAATGCATCTGAAATACATTTTTTGCAAGATCAATTCCAACTTATGTAAGCTTCATGTCGTTCCCTCCGGTTTGCCTGTGAATAATGTGTATAACAGCTTCATTATCCACTCTTGGCACTCAGATGCCGTCGGCCCGTGAGGGAACCCTTCCAATCCCCCCACACACACAAGGGGGGAGGCGCTCATTTCATTCCTTTGTCTTGTCAGCTGTGCAGTTATGCTACCAGATTGCCGGGAGCAGGAAAAAGAAACAAAGCAGATAAAAAGCGGTTGTCATGAAAAATAATCCGGTTTCCTTTCAGGGGGCTAAAACCCGATGAAACGCAAAAAACCCTTAAAATACATAGGCTTTTTGTTATAAACGTAACTTTTACTTTGACAAAATGGCTGTATTCGCTTACATTCATGCCAATAATTGTGAAAAAAAGTTATATCAATGACAAGAAAAAAGCCGACTTTCGTCCGTTCATTCCTCATGACAGCCTGCCTGGCTGTGTCACTTGCCGGGTTGTCTTCTCCTGCATTCAGTGCAGATGAAGATGAAAATGTCTCCCTCTCCTATGATCATGCACAAAGGGCTTCCGAGCTGGCCATGCAGGCCATGAGTGTCATTGATGCGCAGTACCGGTATGGCGGCAATACACCGAAAACCGGCATTGATTGCAGCGGGCTGGTGCGTTATGTCTACAAAAAGGCATGGGGGGCGGAGTTGCCCAGAACCGCGGCAGCTATCAGTGAAGTGGGTGAGCGTATTGAAACGGCGCAACTGCAGCCCGGCGATCTGGTTTTTTACAACACCCAGAGACGCCAGTTTTCCCATGTCGGTATTTATCTGGGCGATAACAAATTTGTGCACGCACCTTCCAAGGGCGGTAAAGTCCGTGTTGAAAACATGGATGGCAAATACTGGCAGATCCGCTTCAATGGCGCACGCAGGATAACCGATCCGCAAAAGGAAAGAATGGAAACCGAACGGCTGATCCAGGCTTTCCGCGACGACGCCAAACCAAAAACACTGGCTCGCAGCCGTTAAATCTTTTGTTTTTCAGCGCCGGCAATCGCCTGGGCTACGGCTTCGGCTGCCTGAATGCCGTCCACGGCTGATGACAGGATGCCGCCCGCATAGCCGGCACCTTCGCCAGCAGGATACAGTCCTTTAATATTCACACTCTGACAATCATCCGGATTACGTGTTATCCAGACGGGGGATGACGTGCGTGTCTCGATGCCGGTAAGCACCGCATCGTGCATGGTAAACCCGGGGATCCAGCGCTCAAATGCCGGTAAAGCTTCCCGGATGGCTTCAATGGCATACTCGGGCAGGGCGCTGCTTAAGTCACAGGGTGTAACACCGGGCTGATAGGAAGGGATCACGTCCCCCAGTTGCGTGGATGGCTTTCCTTCCAGGAAGTCACCCACAAGCTGGCAAGGTGCGTTATAGCTGCTGCCACCCAGCTCAAATGCTTTTTCTTCCAGACGGCGTTGCAGTTCCATGCCGGCAAGCGGGTGCCCGGGAAAATCATCAGGAGAAATACCGACAACGATGGCCGCATTGGCATTACGCTCATTGCGGGAATACTGGCTCATGCCGTTTGTGACGAGACGTCCGGGCTCGGAAGCCGCGGCAACTACCGTGCCGCCGGGGCACATGCAGAAACTGTATACTGAGCGCCCGTTTTTGCAGTGGTGAACGAGCTTGTAATCGGCTGCTCCTAACAGCGGGTTGCCGGCATTCGGCCCCAGACGGCACTGATCAATAAGTGATTGCGGGTGCTCGATCCGAAAGCCGATGGAAAAAGGCTTGGGTGCCATACTGACACCCTTGTCGTACAGCATCTGAAAGGTATCACGTGCACTGTGACCGACAGCCAAAATGACATGTTCGCTTTCAATTGAGGTGCCATCACCAAGGATAACGCCGCGTATTTTGCCGTTTTCGACCACAAGATCATCCACCCGGCTTTCAAAGCGGAACTCACCGCCAAGTGACTCAATGGTCTGACGCATGTTTTCAATCACTTTTACCAGGCGGAATGTGCCGATGTGCGGCTTGGCGGCATACAGGATTTCCGGCGGTGCGCCTGCGGTCACAAATTCAGTGAGGACCTTTCGGCCAACATGTTTCGGGTCCTTGATCTGGGTATGAAGCTTGCCATCTGAAAACGTGCCGGCGCCTCCTTCGCCAAACTGCACGTTGGACTCCGGGTCCAGCTTACGGGTGCGCCAGAAGCCGAAGGTGTCTTTGGTTCTTTCCCGGACCGCTTTGCCCCGTTCCAAAATGATGGGGCAAAAGCCGCTTTGTGCCAGTATGAGTGCGGCAAAGAGGCCACAAGGCCCGCATCCGATAATGACAGGGCGCAAGACGGGCGGTTTTGCCAGCTCTGCGACAAAACGGTATGTCATATCGGGTGCTGGCCTGACATGCGTGTGGTCTTTCAGGCGTGCAAGAACCGACGCTTCATCTTCGACGGTAACATCAATCGTATAGGTAAAGAC
>JAAZED010000394.1 GCA_012512465.1 Oxalobacter sp.
CACCAGTGCCATGCTGCAAAGCGCCTTCGGGCAGCAGGGGGCGCGTGCGGCCGAAAACCGGAAAATAGAAGAAAAACCACCTTCCCAGTGTAGCGACCAAAAAAGTCGCCGAAAAATAAAGTCCGTTGAAATCATGCTTTCAACCGGTACTGCCGCCACTCAGGAAGCCCTGACTTACAGCAGGGCCGTCAGGGCGCCCACCGGCCCTGGTACTGTCGGCATGGGTCATACTGACGCCACCGATCCGGGTACAAAAGCCCCTGTCATGGGTACGACATCCGCAGAAGAAGAAAACCCGGCCTTGCAGGGCATGCCTTTTGCCAAGGCCGAAGACGAAGTGATATTGCCGGGTCAGGGGGCAGAATCAGACGCTGCCGCTGATAAGCCCGAAATCGTACTGCCCGGTCAGACAAAAAAATCAGAAGCTGCCGCAGCCGATGAGGCAGGGCAGGCAAAAGACGCGGAAAAAACCGGCACCGACAAGACAGGCGATGCCGAAAAAGCCCCGGCAGATGATCCTTCCATCAAAAATGAAATCAGCCAGTTAAAGCAACGAGAGCAGGAAGTCATCGCCCATGAAGCCGCCCACAAGGCCGTAGGCGGCCAGTACGCCAGTGCCGCCACCTATACCTACACCACGGGTCCTGACGGGCAAAGATATATTGATGGCGGCGAAGTCTCCATCCGCACCCCTTCGACCAATGACCCGGAAGAAGCCCTCCGGATGGCCGAACTCGTGAAAAGGGCGGCGCTTGCACCGGCCAACCCATCCAGCCAGGACCTTTCCGTTGCTGCCGGCGTTACACAAAAAGCCACTACCGCACGAGCCGAGATAAGCAAGCTGGCACGTGAAGAAGCCGCAGAAAAGCGCACTGCGGCACAGGCGGAAAAAAGCGAAAAAGCAGAAGAAACCCGGTTCGGCAAGACCGGCGCCACCTCATCCGGCAGCAAGGATGACAAAAAATCATCCGGTATCGATCTTTCCGGCGCTGCTGCGGCACGCGGCCAGAAAGCGGCTGACGCCTATGCCTCGCTGTCAACCATCCACCAGAATTCAGGCAGCAGCGGCAAACTGCACGCTATTGGATAACTTCCGGCTGCCGTAGCACCTTGTAGGGATTGTGAAGACCCGCGCGTAACTGCCGTAAATCATCCAGCACCTCTTTCACCATTTCCTGTCCGTGCCCGTTGAGGTAAACAATGCTGCGGGCCATATTCAACAGTTCCTTCTCAGACGTATTGCGCTTGATGACGTCATAGCTGTAGCCATCGCTGAAATGATAATGCAGCGGGGCGCCGGAGCGCATCTGGTGCATCAGATATGTCGCTCCCAGGTCGATCCGGTACTTGCTTTCAAACGTTTGTGCGTCCATAAATCCTCCTTGCTTCAGAGTGGCAAACTCATCCTAAAGGAAGAATGGGGGAGGGGTTTTGTTATATATCAAGGAGAAGGGGTGTTGTGATGAGATACGTTTGTTGTGGCGTTTGCCTCGTAGCGTGCAGAGAACGCAGTGCGGCGCACGGCCCCGGATGCTGGCAAAGCCAAAGTACTCACCCCTGGCGGGCTCCCATCGTGCGCCGCATTGCATTTGGCACACGCTACAACGTGGCATCAGAACCGGTAATAAAATCTTACTCCCATCACCGCAACGTCAGATTCGTCAGATCCATGATACGGTCACGGCGGCCTCTTTCCAGTTCGGCTTTCTCCGTGCTGGCCATTTCCCGCCACCGGGATGCCTTTTTCGAGTCGGCAGACAGCCCCAGCTGGCCATGCTGGTAAATCTCGGCCAGCCGCTGCATGGCATACAGATTGCCTCTTGAAGCGCTCCTGGCGTACCAGTAAAGCGATTCCTTCTCACTTTTTTTCACGCCGACACCATTGTCATACGAATGGGCCAGTTCGTACTGCGCCTGGTGGTCACCCTTGCCGGCGCCTTCAATCCGCAGCCGGGCTGCTCTGGCACGGTCACGCTTGACACCAATCCCTTCCGAATACATATGGGCCAGCAGGTTGCGCGAACACGCATCATTATATCGTGCAGCACGCTCCAGCGTCTTGATGGCGCCCACCGTATTTTGCGTCATGCCATTACCTTCCAGCATCATACGTCCCAGCTTGCACTGGGCCGGGCCATTGCCTTTGGCCGCTGCCTTGATATACCAGTTGGCTGCCTCGCCCGGGTTTTTCTCTACCGCCACGCCATCCATATACATATCGCCGATATTTAACATGGCTGTCGGTACCCCGTTGGCGGCTGCCTTTTCATACCACTCCAGCGCTCTGGCCGGGTCCTTTCTGACTCCCTCGCCAATCGCGTAAGAGTAGGCCACATTAAACTGGGCGGCCGGATTGCCCTGTCGGGCGGACTGCATAAACCACGAAAAAGCCGTCTGGTGGTTCTGCCTGACCGCATTGCCTCTCGTATACATCACACCCAGCCGGTTTTGCACATTCGGGTTTTTCTGCATGGCCGGCTTCTGGAAATAAGCCAGCGCTTCCTTGTATTCCCCCTGCAAATACAGGTCCATCGCCTTGTTCATGTCATCAGCCAGGGCAAACGGGAAAAAAGAAAAGGAGAGGCAAAAGAGGAGGGCGCAGGAGAGTCGTTTCATAAGGCAGTAATAACAC
>JAAZED010000395.1 GCA_012512465.1 Oxalobacter sp.
ACCTAGTGTCTCCCAAGATCTTTCCTTTGTTTCCCTGATCCTTAACGCATCCCTGCTGGTTCAGCTGGTGATGGCGTTGTTACTGATCGTTTCCGTCATGAGCTGGATGTACATTTTCCGGAAAATGTTTGCCATCAGGGATGCGCATGTCCAGACAGCGGCTTTTGAAAGTGCGTTCTGGTCCGGCGGCAATCTCAAAAGCCTTTATGACCGTGCCAGCAGTAATAATCGCACCGGTGCGCTGGAACGGATATTTCATGCCGGTATGAGTGAGTACATGAAGGGTAAATCGGCAACAACCATGTCAGGAACCGACATGGTTGCACTGCTGGATGGTGCGCGCCGTGCCATGCGGGCAGCTTACCAGCGTGAAATGGATAACCTGGATTCCCATCTGTCTTTCCTGGCATCCGTGGGATCGGTTTCCCCTTATGTGGGGCTATTTGGCACGGTCTGGGGCATCATGAATGCGTTTCGCGGACTGGCCAATGTCCAGCAGGCAACCCTTGCCGCTGTCGCGCCCGGTATTGCAGAAGCGCTCATTGCCACAGCAATTGGCCTTTTTGCCGCCATTCCGGCCGTTCTCGCTTACAACCGTTATTCGCACGAAGTGGATCGCCTTGCCATCCGCTTTGAGAGTTTTATTGAAGAATTCTCCAATATTCTTCAACGACAGTCGAAATAGGAAAACGCTATGTCATATCAGATTTCCGGACAGGGCTCCCTGCGGGGTGGCCGTAAAAGCAAGCTGAAATCCGAAATCAATGTGGTGCCATACATTGATGTCATGCTGGTGCTCCTGGTTATTTTCATGGTGGTGTCGCCCATGACCATTCCTGGTGCGATCAACCTGCCATCAGCTGAAAAGACCGCATTACCGCCAACCAGCTATATCCACATTTCGTTGCGCCCTGATGCACAGGCGGAAATCGGCGTAAGACAGGATGGCAAAGACGGCGGAAAAATTGAATCCGTATCAGACCATGATGTCCTGATGCAGAAGCTGCGCACCCTGCATGCGGCCAATCCCGACTATCCTGTCCTGATCTCCGGCGACAAGGATATTCGTTACGAAGAAGTGGTCAAAACTATCTCGGATGCCAAGAAAATGGGCATAAGCAGGGTGGGGCTGGCAACCCGTTAGGGTGCGGTGCAGGATTTATGGAGGCTTCAGGATTACACGCCATCCCGAAAGAATCAAAGACAAAACAGTCCTTGATTCTGGCGCTGTTCGTCCATATGGCGCTTTTTGCCTTTTTATGGATTGGGGTAAGCTGGCAAAACGAAGAAGGCGGGTCCGTCGAGGCTGAGGTATGGGATATCAAGGTAAGCGAAGCCGCGCCAAGAGCGCAAATACCCGAGCCGGTCGTTGAAGAGGCGGCTGAAATGCCTGAGCCGCAGGTCAAGGCGCCGCCACCGGTAGAAGCGAAAACCGATGCCAAGCCGGATATTGCCCTGAAAGAAGAAAAGAAACGCAAGGAAGAAAAAAAGAAAGAAGAAGAAAAAAAGAAAGAAGAAGAAAAGCGCAAGGAAGAAGAGACAAAGAAAAAAGAGGAAACGAAGAAAAAAGAAGCTGAGGAAACGAAGAAAAAACAGCTCAGGCAGGCTGACCAGAAAAAAGCGGACGCTATCATGGCAGAGGAAGCCAAGCGTCTTGCGGCGAAAAGCGGGACAGGGGGAAGCGGTACGTCGGCTTATTCCACTGGCAGTATTCGTGCTGACAGCGGTTATACCCAGAAAGTCAGTGCTAAAATTAAGTCGAACACGATCTTTAATGTTCCTGACACCTTGAGCGGCAATCCCCCGGTTGAGTATGATGTGGAATTGCTGCCTGATGGCTCAATAAAGAGTATCAGGAAACGGAAATCATCTGGTGTGCCCGGTTTTGACGAGGCCGTACTTCGGGCGATTGAAAAATCCGCACCCTACCCGCAGAATAATGCAGGCAGGGTGCCATCGAGATTTGAAATCTCGCACAAACCAAAAGGCTAGGTAATGCTGAGAAAAAGAAACCATTTTTTGCATCCCGTTTTTCTGTTGAGCTTGTTTTTGCTGATGTTTTCCCAGGCATCGGCACAGGACAGCATCCGAATTGAGATTTCAGGCGTGGGTGCCCGCCAGATTCCTGTCGCCATTGCGGCGTTTTCCGGAGAGACATCCACCAAACAAAAGCTTTCAGCCATCATCAAGGCCGATCTGGCGCGTAGCGGGATGTTCAAAATAATTGATACGACAGACACACTGGCTGAAGATGCAACGATTAATTATGCTGACTGGCGTTCAAAAGGGGCTGAAGCCCTGGCAACAGGCAGTGTGAAAAGTACGGCAACCGGGCGCTATGAAATCCGGTACAGCCTGCATGACATTGCTAAAAAACAATCCATTTCAACCTTGTCGCTCGGCTCATCTGACAAGGCGCTGCGGTTATCGGCACACAAGATTGCTGACGACATTTATGAAAAGCTGACGGGTCTCAAGGGTATTTTCTCTACCCGTATTGCCTACATCACCAAGGCAGGACGGGAATACCGGCTTGAAATTGCCGATGCGGACGGTGAAAACCGGCAGATAGCGCTGCGCTCCAATGAACCGATCATTTCACCTTCCTGGTCACCTGATGGAACGAAAGTCGCCTATGTTTCATTTGAAGCGAAAAAACCGGTGGTCTATGTGCAGAACCTGGTTACCCGGCAACGCACGGTGGTGGCCAACCACAAGGGCAGTAATTCCGCGCCCTCCTGGTCCCCGGATGGCTCGAAGCTGGCCGTTGCGCTTTCCCGTGACGGGCTCACCCAGGTATACATTGTCAATGCCGATGGAACGGGATTGCGCCGATTGACCAAAACCAACAGTATCAATACAGAACCACAATTTTCACCGGATGGACAGTCGGTATACTTTACCAGTGACAGAAGCGGCTCTCCCCAGATATACCGCAGTTCAATCAGCGGAGATAATGCCCAGCGCGTGACTTTCTCCGGTGGTTACAGCATCAGTCCACGCGTATCACCTGATGGCAGGCATCTGGCATATATATCAAGACGTGGTGGACAATTCCAGCTTTATTTGCTTGATCTCACGAACAGTCAGGAACAACGTCTGTCCGATACATCAAAAGATGAATCCCCGAGCTTCTCTCCGAACGGCAAGTACATTATGTATGCAACGGAAAAAGGTCGTAGAGGCACGCTTTCTGTTGTCTCGGTGGATGGGCTTATCAAACAGAATATCTCAGTGCAGGCAGGCGATATCCGTGAGCCTTCATGGGGACCGTTTATGAAATAATTGTTAAAAAGGAAAAAACATGGACAAGCTGAAAAAATTACTCATTATCCTCTCGGCAGCTGTTTTTCTGGCTGCCTGTGAGTCATCCGTCAAACTGGATGAGGATGTGCGGCCTGAGACTGACTCCAGAACGGTTTCCACGGTGAGTACCGGTTCGACGGATCCGTTGAATGACCCGAAAGGAGAACTGGCCAAGCGCAGCATTTATTTTGAATTTAACAGCTACGTCGTTCAGGATGAGTATCAGTCTTTGGTACAGGCTCATGCGCGTTACCTGAACAAAAACAAGAACCGCCGTATTCTCATCCAGGGCAATACCGATGAACGCGGTGGCCGTGAATACAATCTGGCATTAGGGCAAAAGCGTGCAGAAGCCGTGCGCAAATCCATGTCACTTCTGGGCGTGAGTGACAGCCAGATGGAAGCTGTATCGTTCGGCAAGGAAAAGCCAAGGGCACAGGGTAGCGATGAAGCATCCTGGGCTGAAAACCGTCGTGCCGATATTGTTTACCAGTAAGCCATGAAAAAGACACCTTATTTTCTTTTATCGCTGATTATTGCCTGTCTGCTGCCATGGCAGGCGAAGGCGGCCCTGTTTGAAGATACCGATGCACGGCGCTCCATCCTTGATCTGCGTGCGAAAGTCAATGACAAGGCAGACAAGTCTGCCTTACTCGAACTTTCCACGCAAAACGAGGCATTGAAAGAGGAGGTGGCCAGATTGCGTGGCAAGGTTGAGGTACTGACCAATGAGCTTCAAAATCTGCTGCAGAAACAGAAAGACTTTTATGTTGATCTGGATAACCGGCTGGGTAAATTTGAGCCGCAGCACGTGACGGTGGATGGAAAGCGTTCTGTCATACAGCCGGAGGAAAAACAGCTCTTTGACAAGGCTGAAGCGGCCTTTCAGGCAGGGAATTACAAGGAAGCGGCTTCGGGATATAACGCCTTTTTGCGCAAGTACCCGAAATCAGGGCTGGCAGTACTGGCACAATACGGGCTTGGCAATTCCTACTATCTCTTACAGGATTACAAGAGTGCATTGTCAGCACATGCGGTACTCGTCAAACGTTACCCGGAGAGCGAGAAAACCCCGGAAGCCATGCTGAGTATGGCAAGCAGTCATCTGGGGTTGAAAGATCTCTGGGCAGCCAAAAAAACATTGAATACGATTGTTGAAAAATATCCTGACTCCGAATCAGCCGCCGAAGCAAAAGAGCGCCTGAAAAAGATGGAGTAAAGCCCGTCGGACTATCAGGGGCAGGACAGGACGCCTTAAATTGCCTGCAGCAAAGCCGTTGTGCCCCAAATGGTGGTGTTGCATCGAAAAAAGGGAGGCATCAGTCTCCCTTTTTTGATGAATGATTCCAGCGGCTTATGCTGTCGGGCGCAGCACGCTTTCGTAGTATTCTGTGCCGGTAAGCTGGTTCAGATTAACAGCTGGCATGATGGCTTTCTCTGCTTTTGCCGCTTTTGCCTTGTCTTTTGCGCGTGTCTTGGCATTGGGTAGCCTTCTCAAATTACGCAAGGCCTGAATATCCTTGATCTCGATGGTTTTCTGATCAACACTGATCCAGCCGATTTCATGCAGCGCGGAAAGTGTCCGGCTGACGGTTTCCAGCGTCAGTCCAATATAGCTGCCAATCTCGTGCCGGGGCATGCGCAGATTGAAAATACGGTGGGAATATCCCATCTGGGCAAAGCGGTCAGAAAGAGATACCAGGAAACGGGCAACACGTCCTTCCGCACTGAGTGACCCCAGCATGGAAATCATGGCCTGTTCACGAACCAGCTCCCTGCTCATGACACTGTACATCGCATTTTCCAGTTCGGGATAGGTTCTTCCCAGGGTGGTCAGCTTTTTAAAGGGGATCAGGATGAGATCACAGGCTGAAAGGGCCACTGCTTCTGACGTATAAAACCTGGAATTAATGCCATCCACGCCCAACAGGTCGGATTTCATCGGAAAGCAGAGGATTTGTTCATTGCCCAGCTCATCAATCAGTACCGTTTTCAGAAAGCCTGAATTGACGACATAGAGCATTTCAAAGGGCTGTCCAATCATATGGATCCGTTGTCCTGTCTTGAACTGGACATGCTGGAAAAGTGTTTCTTCGCTTGCAATGGATGAATTGGGGGAGACCGGGATACGCAGCAGGTCACAGACTTCCTTCAGGTTGGACCACAGTTTTCCGTTTTTCTGCCTGCCGGCTTCCAGAGATACGGACTTCAATGCATCAGAAATTGTTTCATTTGATTTTGTTGGAAACATAATTTCACACCCTCCCGTTTTATTGAATAAATGAATTTCAAAAACCATCTTGTTTAAATACTTCTCCATTCAGGATGGTTTGAATTATGTCAATATTAAAAACTGCTTAATATCAGCGATTGCTTAATGTGTTTGTAGGAAATCATGGAAATGTCTATAGGAAAATTCTTACATTTACCAATATGCTGTTTTGAGCGGGTGATGATTTTGAAATAAATCAAATTTATCAAAAATCATGAAAACAAATAATGAGAAATTTTGAATGATGTTTTTTAACATGATGATTTATTTGATTAAAATCATTAATTTTTAGAGTTGATTTAAAACAATGTGCATTAAATAAAATATTAATTCGGGTAAATTTATAAAGAATAAAGAGGTATTGCTGAATCGTTGTTTTTTATTGCGGGTATTTTTATTTTCGGGAACTTTTAATATGCCTTTCTCTCCAATCTGTCGTGGTTTTATATAAAGTTTTTTTCTGATAGCATCTCATCCGGAAAAATCAATATCCGGGGAGATATATTATGTGTAAAGGGGATTACTATGCGTTCAGAATCAAGGAGTCAGGCAAGTGCTCACAAAACGCCGGCAAAACGCGGTTTTGCCGCTATGTCCAAGGAAAGACAAAGGGAAATTTCCAGCATGGGTGGCCGTGCAGCACATGCCCAGGGAAAGGCTCATGTATTCACATCTGAAGCAGCGCGTATTGCCGGCCGTAAAGGCGGTGCTGCTGTGAGCAGAAATCGTGCCCATATGGCGGCGATTGGGCGCAAGGGCGGTGAAAACAGCCGCTCAGGCAAATCGCGGGAAAGCGCATAACTCCGTTATTTCTGAAGGTGCTGCTTCGTCTTTTTCGTGTCGTGAACGTTGGCAGGCGTGACAAAAGAAAAGGGATGCTGTGTAAAGACAGTATCCCTTTTTTCGTATGGTTCGCTCAATTGGCCTGATCTGTTTTTCAGCGGTGTATTCTTTATTGAGGTGATGTGTTTTGATAAGATAAAAACGATGATCAAACGGCAAGCAGGCCGCCAGCAGATCAGTCCCCGGGATGAACGATATGATGCCTTTTAGCATGACGGAAAACCTCAAATACCAGGAAGAACTGATTCATGCCTGGAAGGAGACGCTTCGCGGCACCCAGCCATTGCCTTATCCTGAGCTGATTGAAACCCATGTGTCATGGGTTTTGCTGACCAAAGAAAATGCCTACAAAGTAAAAAAGGCCCTCAAACTGGATTTCCTGGATTTTTCTGACCTGGCTTCCAGGCGTTTCTATTGTGAAGAGGAAATCCGGTTGAACAAGCGAACGGCGCCCGATATTTACCAGCGGGTTGTGTCTCTTGGCGGAAGTCTTTCTGCCCCCCGTATCAATGCCGAGCCTGTTTTTGAATATGCTGTGGAAATGAAGCGCTTTCCCCGAGAAAATGAAATGGCGCACATGCTCGAAGATGGGAGATTACAGGCGCTTCATATTGACAGCCTGGCAGAGAAAATTGCGCATTTCCATGAGAGCCTGCCTTCCATTACCGGAGCGGCTGCCGGGATAGCCTATGGCACCTATGATTTTCTCCTTCATGGACTCGAAAATAATTACAGCGAACTGGGCACGATTTTTTCCGGTCCGGACCTGATGCCGGAACGGGAAAAACTGGATGCGCTTGAGGCACTTCATTTCGCGGTGTTGGAGGAAAGAAAAGAAACCATTGAAAAACGTCACCGGGATGGATTTGTTCGCGAATGCCACGGTGACCTGCATATGGGAAATATCGTCTTCATTGATGATGAGGCTATTCTTTTCGACAGTATCGAATTTTCGCCGGATTTCCGTTGTGTGGATGTGATATGCGATCTGGCTTTTGCTTTTACTGACCTGCATTATTTTGGCCGGGCTGATTATGCCTGGCAACTTCTGAACCGCTATCTGGAAGAGACAGGGGACTATGAGGGAGCCGCCCTTGTAGATGTTTTTGGCGCTTCACATGCACTGGTGCGTGCAAAAGTTGCTGCCATACGCTACCGCCAGCTGACGGATGACGTACAACAAGCGGCCAGCCTGAAAGAAAGCCGTCGTTACATGGCATTGGCCCGGGAGATGCTTGAAGACAGAAATGCCGGTCTGCTGATTACCTGCGGTTTGCCCGGCGCCGGCAAGAGCGTATTTTCACGGGCCGCCCTCGGCACAATTCAGGCCATCCGGATACGGTCGGATATCGAACGCAAACGGCATTATGGTTTCAGATCGCTGCAAAGCAGCGCCGGGGGGAAAATAAATATCTACAGTGAAACCGCATCAGAAATAACCTACGGACTGCTGGAAAAGCTGGCGGATACACTGCTGGATGCGGGATTTAGGGTGATTGTGGATGCGGCCTTTCTCAAGAAAGCAGAACGGGAGCGCTTCAGGCACCTGGCTGCCGACAGATCGGTACCCTTTGTGATAGCCATGATTACTGCCAGCCCTGAAACACTCTTGAGGCGGGTAACGACAAGACAGATGCAGCGAAATGATCCTTCTGAAGCCGGCCCTGATGTACTGGAAAAAAAACAGGCGCAGTTTGAGTCGCTTTCGTCTGAGGAATTGTCCTGCACCATTGAAATCGTCAACGAAGACGGTCATGACTTCATGTCAGATGAAAGCGGCTGGAAGCACCTGAACCAGATGCTGTTGGCACCCTGATTTCTCAGCCGTTCTTCAGATGAACTGATCCAGCATCAGGATTTGCCCCAGTGCGGCAACTTCCAGTGAGCACTCGGGAAGACTGGCCCGTTCCCATGCGTTATGCAGCAGCCGAGGTGGTTCATCCAGCGGTTCATCCGACAGCTTGAAGGTGCCCCAGTGCATGGGGATCAGCCGTTTTGCGCCAAGGGCTGTCATGGCATCAACCGCTTCATCCGGGTTGATATGCTGTGGTTTCATGAACCAGCGGGGTGCATAAGCGCCAATCGGCAGCATGGCGGCATGAATTTCGCCAAAACGCCGGCCGATGTCGGCAAATCCGTCAAACCAGCCGGTGTCACCGGAATGGTAGAGGCGCAACCCCTCCTTTTCGATGACAAAACCGCCCCACCAACTGGTGTTCACATCAGCAATACTGCGGCGGCTCCAGTGCTCGGCGGGGACAAAAGTGATATTCAACCCGGCGATTTCTTCCTGTTGCCACCATTCCATTTCAATGACGCGCCTGAAACCGTTTTTCAAAAACCACTGACCAAGCCCTTGCGGTACCAGATAAACAGGGTCCGGTCCCAGCTTTTTCAGCGTGGGTACATCCATATGGTCGCGGTGATTATGCGTGATCAGCACCAGATCAATGGGGGGCATGGCCGGCCAGGCAATACCTGGCGGACTGTTTCGCCTGATCCAGCCGATGTTCATCGACATGACAGGGTCAATCAGGATATTTATTCCGGCAAGCTGGGCAAGAAAAGACGCCTGCCCGATCCAGGTCAGCGTATCCTTGTCGCCTTTTTTAAGCTGTTTGCCGTCGTTATGGACAAAAGGAACAGGAACACCTGTGGCGGGTGCCTTCGGACGCTTTTCGTTATGCAATCCCAGCATCCAGCGCAGGACATGGCTGGTTTCGGGTTTGCGAAAATTGCTTTTCAGATTGGTAAAACGCATACAGCAGACTGTCAAAAAAAGCCTATTTTACTCCCGGGCGCACCCTGACGTCATATTTCCTTTCCGTTGCGGAAAGCAGGCAACATTTGCCTTATACCGTCCTCATCGCTACAATCTTGTTGCTCTGGTGCTCGTGAAAATATTCCTTTTCGCGGTTAAACGGGAAACACGAAGCCGGTTTGTACCGGCCAACGTGTGCTGCCCCCGCAACGGTAAGCAAGTGTCTCTGACAGTCTGCCTCATTACGTCACTGTGCGGTTTCGCATGGGAAGACGAGGTGGATTTCGTATATGCAATGCGAAGACTTGCAGCCCGGATACCGGCCAGACACAGGATAAGTGCTGAAAACGGGTGGTTTTCGCAATTGTTTTTGCCTGGTGTTGGCAATGCATTGTTGTACCCATGCTGTTTCACACTTTTATTTAATGGGGCTTGCGGGGACGCGAGCCTGGCATTTTCATGGAACAGTCATGTTTTTTTCATCCTTAAGCAATCCCCTGCCGGTGTCAAAGCCGGTTCTTCTTGTTTCCGTCCTTGCAGCCTGTCTGACAGCGCCTGCATGGGCACAATCTGATACAAACGAAGACCCCATACCAGTTGTTGTTACGGCATCGCGTATCGAGCAATCGCAGAAAGATGCGATTCCTTCCACGAGTGTCATTACATCGGAGATGATTGAGAAAAAAAGGGCGCCTGATGTTCTGACACTGTTGCAGCAGGAAGCGGGCGTCAGTATTGCCAGAAATGGTGGCTATGGCACAACGTCATCCGTTTTCATGCGAGGTGCCAATTCAAACCAGGTGTTGATCCTCATTGATGGGGTGCCGATTCGGGATACCAGTTCGACCGGTTCCCCTGTCGCTCTGGAGCATCTTTTGCCTGATCAGATTGAACGGATTGAGGTTGTGAGAGGCAATGTCTCAGCAGTCTATGGCTCCGGGGCTATCGGTGGCGTGATTCAGATTTTTACCAAACGGGGTGAAGGGCCGCCAAGCGTCAGTCTGACAGCAGAAGCAGGTACTGACAGCACCACAAGACTGAGTGCGGGCATTTCCGGAAAACAGGAAGAAATACGCTATAACCTGGGGGTGACGCGCTACAAAACAGAAGGGTATTCAAGCATGAATACACACCAGTACCCTAATGCCAACCCGGATGATGACGGTACCCGGAACATCAGTGTCAATGCCGGTATTTCCCGCGAATGGGGGCCGGGAAATGAGTTTGGCGCGAGACTGTACGCTTATGATGCCAAGTATCAATACGATGGAAGTTCGACCAAACGAGACCAGTGGGACCACGGCACCTCCAAGGAATGGACCGCTGCCGCATTCAGTAAAAACCGCTTTACTTCCAACTGGGATTCAACCGTTACGCTTTCACAGACTGAAATCGAGCGCTGGATATATTCCAAAAATGGGGCAAGTGGCGATTACACCGGTAAATTCAAAAGCCAGGCTTCCATGGCGCAATGGAATAACCAGATTGCCCTCTCATCTGACTGGGTGGCAACAGTCGGAACCGACATTGCCAGAGAAAAGGCACAGACAGGTGCACCCAAAACCTTTTCACGAACTAATCACAGTGTGTATGCGGGGGTAAATGGCGACATGGGCAACCACCACCTGCAGCTGAATGCCAGATATGACCATGTAGAGGAGTCTGGTTCGGATGTGACCGGATACCTGGGATACGGCTATGATCTGACATCTTCCTGGAAACTGGTAGCAAGCGCATCCACGGCTTTCTTGGCGCCGACACTTTACCAGGTCTATGACCCTTATTCGGGAAGCAAGGATCTGGAAGCTGAGAGGTCCCGTTCTTATGAAGCGGGTATACAGTATGCCAGCGGCAAGACGCTGGTGCGCGCTACCTTTTTTGATACACATACCCGTGACATGATTGATTGGGTCAGTACAGGAGGGTGGAGTGGACAATATTTCAACGTGGGGCGAACGAAAAACAAAGGCTTCGAATTAAACGGCACAACCCAGTTGGCAGGGATTGATATCCGGGGCAATCTGACGATTCAGGATCCAAAAAACCGGGATACGGACAAGCAGCTGAATCGCCGCGCAAAAAAACTGGCATCACTTGATGTATCCAAAACGTTAGGAGCATGGTATTTGGGCGGTGATGTGCATTATGAAGAGCACCGCCCGGATATCGGTGATAAACGGTTACCGTCTTATGCTATCTTTAATTTGAATGCCCGATATCAGATAAATAAGGAAGTCTCGGTATTTGCCCGCATTGAGAATCTTTTTGACCGGGACTACCAGACTGCGTATGGTTATGACATGCCCGATCGCGGGTTTTTCGCGGGTGTAAACTGGAAAATGTAGCGCTAATCCTTGAGGCAATAATGTGCTGAACCAGACCGGTATTCAGACTGGCAATATACAATGGAAAAGACGGCCGCTCGGCATGCTGGTCGTGCTGGCCGGACTTTCCATTTTATGCCTTCTGGGGGCCTGTTTGGCTGGTTCTGAAAGTGTGAACTGGCACATTTTGCCTTCTGCTTTTTTTGAAATGATACAGGGTGAGCCGGTTTCACTGACGGCAATCCTTCTCTCCTTACGCTTGCATCGCGTACTCGCCGCTTTTCTGACAGGCGGCTCCCTGGCTCTTGCGGGTGTGATGATGCAGGCGCTGCTTCGTAATCCACTGGCTGATCCCTATGTGCTTGGCGTGTCTGGCGGTGCTTCAGTCGGGGCACTCCTGATGCTGTTTCTGGGCGGGGCGGCATGGATGATGGATGCCGCTGCCTTCACCGGTGCTGTCGCTGTTGCAGTATTTTTATACTGGCTGGCCAGAAAGGAATTGGGTCAGTATGCTGGTTCGGATGGGGGAACCCGTCTTTTGCTGACGGGGGTTATTCTGGCATTTGGTTGCGGTGCGTTGGTTACCCTGCTGCTTTCCATTGCGCCCGATGGCAGCCTGAGAGGCATGGTTTTCTGGCTGGTGGGCGATCTGGAAGGTGCGAGCATGAACGGGTTATCCGTTGTTGTCCTTCTTGTGGTGCTGGCAATTATTCTCAAAATGGCCCGCTCTGTCAATCTGCTGGCATTGTATGCGGAAGACGCGGCGGCGTTGGGCGTCAATGTCGCATGGGTCAGGAAGTCGCTTTTTATCGGCAGTGCATTACTGACAGCCTGTGCAGTAAGCAATGCCGGCAGTATTGGTTTTGTCGGTTTGATCGTGCCGCATCTGTGCCGTATGGCACTGGGCTCCGATCATCGTCTGCTGTTGCCGGCTGCGACACTGGTTGGCGGCAGTTTTCTCGTACTGGCGGATACGCTGGCACGTATCCTGATGGCGCCCCAGCAGCTGCCGGTCGGTGCGGTGACCGCCCTGATTGGTGTGCCGGTTTTTCTCTTTCAACTGTATCGCTTCCGAGGTAATTGATATGCTGCGTATCCGGAATCTGAGCCTGGCAACAGAAAAAAAGCAATTGTTAACACACTTGAATTGCGAGATCCTGCCGGGTGAATGCTGGGTGGTCTTCGGAAAAAATGGCGCAGGCAAGACGACGCTGATGAGGACCCTTGCCGGATTGCGTCAGCCGGATTCAGGAGCGGTCTGTCTGGATGAAAAACCGCTTTTTTCATGGGGCATGCCTGCACTTGCGCAGCAGCGGGCTTATCTCCCCCAGGCCTATCACGATGCGTTTGCATACCCTGTCATGCAGATCGTGCTTGCCGGACGGCATCCCTACCATGCAAGGCATTACTGGGAAACGGATGCGGATTGGGTGGCTGCCCTTTTCGCCATGGAGCAGATGGACATCCTGTCACTGAAAGACCGGGATGTACGGTCGCTTTCAGGGGGCGAACGCCAGCGGGTGGCGCTGGCGGCTGTACTGGCGCAGGATACGCCGCTTATGTTGCTGGATGAGCCGGCAGCATCTCTGGACCTTGCCCACCAGGCCGGCCTGATGCAGCTTGTTGGCAGGCTGTGCCGTGAACAGGAAAAAAGCGTGGTAATGGTTGTGCATGATCTCAATCTCATACACGATGTGGCAACGCATGTGTTGTTGATAGAAGAGGGGGGGGCATGGCTTGCCGGTCCGGTATCTGAAATAATGAATACCGATCTGCTGACCCGTTGCCTCGGATATCCCATTACCATGCTGCAGCATGAGGGACGTGCAGTTTACATACCTGCCTGATACGGAAAAGCACCATGAAGAAAATACTGCTGTTGCTTTGTTTCGTTGTGACATCGGCTGGTGCGGTCAGTGTGGTGGATGATGATGGCCGCACGGTTACCCTCCCAAAACCCGCAGGGCGGATTATTTCCACGGCGCCGCATATCACGGAGTTCCTTTTTGAGACCGGCGGTGCAGGACACATCGCGGGGGTGACCAGCTACAGCAATTATCCTTCCGAAGCACAATCACTTCCGCTGGTGGGAGATAACCGGCGGATTGATATGGAGCGGGTACTGGCATTAAAACCGGATCTGATCATCGCCTGGCGCGGGGGTAATCCGGTTCGCCAGATTGATCAACTAAAGCGCATGGGGATTCCGGTTTTTTACAGTGATCTGAAAACTATGGAAGACATACCGAAAACACTGGAGCGATTCGGTACGCTGGTCGGGCAGGCGGAAAAGGGAAAAAAACAGGGAGCGCTATGGAAGATGCGCTTGGAACGCCTGAAGAAACAATACGAAAACCGTCCTGTATTAACCGTGTTTTACCAGATTTCGGAAAGGCCGCTTTATACCCTCTCCGGAAAACATATTATCAGTGAGGCTATCCGGATTTGTGGCGGGGAGAATATTTTTTCCGGTCTGGACACCATTGCACCTCGTATCAGCATTGAGTCCATACTGGAAAAAAATCCGGATGTCATTTTCATTTCACGCAGTGGCGGCAGTGCAAATGGCATCAATTTCTGGCGCCGGTTTGGGGTTATCAGGGCGGTCAGAAAAAACAATGTGTTTGAAATCGATGCAGATCTGATGGACAGGCCCGGTCCCAGATTCATTGATGGCGTTTCTGCACTTTGCGAAAAAATAGACAAGGCTCGCACCAGTCAGCGCGATCAGTAAGCCGCATTTACTGAGGGCGTATAACTACGCTCTAATTGATTGAGTGGGTACAGACGAAATCGAAAAAGTTTTCGCCGATGGTTTCCTTCTCGACCTTCTCAAACTTGATATCACTTATTTTTCCGGAGAATGTCATATCGGATTCACCTGCGCCATTGGGCTTGGAGTAAAGGATCTGGGTGGCCCGGCCATATCTTCTCTTTTTGCAGTCAAAGAAGAAAAGCGAGCGGTCGGAAATGAAATCAAATTTGGTGCCTGGTGCCCTGGCTGAAACAGAATAGTTGAAAATACTCCAGGCTCTTCTGTATTTGCCGACAG
>JAAZED010000396.1 GCA_012512465.1 Oxalobacter sp.
ATTGCCAAGACAACCGCAGCGGGTGATCTTTCCTCGGATATCCAGGTGACATCAAGTGATGAAACAGGGCAACTGATGCAGGCATTGAAGGATATGACGGAAAATTTGCAGCGTACGGTGTCCGAGGTGCGTGCCGGCGCGCAACTGATTGCATCGGCATCAACACAGATTGCCGCTGGCAATGCCGATCTGGCTTCGCCCACCGAGGCCCAGGCCGGCTCTGTTCAGCAAACGGCATCGACCATGGAACAGATCACGTCCAATGTCCGGATGAATGCCGAAAATGCCCGTGAAGCCAATGATCTGGCTGTCGCGGCGTCGTCTGTGGCGATCAGGGGTGGGGAAGTGGTTGGGGAAGTCGTGGATACGATGAGCGCCATCAGCGAAGCGTCACAAAAAATCTTCGATATCATCAGCATTATTGACAACATCGCTTTCCAGACCAATATCCTGGCGTTGAATGCGGCTGTCGAGGCTGCGCGTGCCGGTGAGCAGGGGCGGGGTTTTGCGGTGGTTGCAACCGAAGTACGGGGCCTGGCGCAGCGTTCTGCCGGGGCTGCCCGTGAGATCAAGGACCTGATCAATAATTCGGTTGCCAAGGTTGACCAGGGCAGCCAGTTGGTTGAGCAGGCAGGCAATACCATGCGGGATGTGGTTGACAGCATCAAGCGGGTTAACGACATCATGAGTGAGATCACCGCCGCCAGCCAGCAGCAAAGCGCCGGAATCGAGGAGGTCAATAACGCAATCAGCCAGATTGACTATACGACCCAGCAGAATGCGGCGCTGGTGGAACAGGTAACGGCGGTTGCTGAAAACCTGCGGGACAGGGGGGCTGACCTGGCACAGCAGATCAGCATATTCCGGCTGCGGGAAGATATGGCCGTGCCGGCATCCCGACAGCCCGACAGCCGCCCAAATTACTCAAGGGGTGAAGAACACCATGGGCGAGTAACTCAAAAAGAAACTCTTGTATGTTCTCTTTGAAAGCATTATTGATGAAGGCTATGCCGGCATCGGCAATTTTTACGGTTATGGTGATCACCTCGGTGAAGTAGCCGCCCATGTGCTGGCGGCAGCCCAGACTGAGGGGTTTATCGATCCGCGTATGGCAGAGGCTTATTTTGTGGAGCCTGATTATGAGATGCCGGATGACCTGGTTACCCTGAGCGAGCATGTGCAGTGGAGCCCGACACGGTACGTTTTTCCCATTGCCGACTATAAAAATGCACTGGTTCTGCCAACAGGAATCACGCATGCCACCTATGAATCGGAAAGCGATCCGGATCTCATCCAGGAAGCTTTTCATACCTATGGTCACGAAAAAAACAGCCAGGGCGAGTATGCGCTGGATATGGTTACCGGGCAGGAGCGCCTCAAAGAGACGTTTTTCTCCTGTATCCGCCTGCTTTCAGATGTAAACGGGCTTTTCTTCAGGCTGATGGATTTCTGGGAGGATGATGCCTTCGAGGTATGGGCATACTATGACGATGATATTGAAACTCTGATTGAACTGCTCTCGTTCAATCCGGCTGATACGATCAAGAATGGTTATGTGGAAGTAGCCGTCACGGCGTCAGACAAGGCGTTAAAGACCACGCTGATTCCTGATCCGCACAAGCATATCCGTTTTTTTACCCGGGATAAAAGTCTTTTCAAGGAAGCGGTTTGCCAGGCGCTGCTTTGGGGATTTTCGGAGACGAACGATTTTTACCATATTGAGGCGGGATATTATCACTGGCATTATCGCCCTGTCACCTTGCATACCCGCAAGGGCTTCATCCAGTGGCTTGAAGACACCGGTTTTGAGCGCGCGGGATGATATAAATCAAACAGGCCTCTGCCTCTTTCACCATTCCCGGCCCTGACCGCCAATCACAAAGAACCTTTTGCGCCTGCCATGATCTGAAAACATTAAGGTCAGGACTCATTAAATTGCCTGCTGCAAAGCCGTTGTGTCCCAAATGGCGGTGTTGCACCAAGAAATGGGAACTTGCCGTAGGTCTACTACGCCTGCGCCCCCATTTCTTGTTGCGCCTGGCCCTTTGAGTCAAAACGGCTTTTTGCCCACGGAAAATTAATGAGTCCTGACCCTAACGCTGTTTTCTGGTAACGACCATCAGGGAGGTGGGGTATGGGAATCATTTCATGGATTGTTTTTG
>JAAZED010000397.1 GCA_012512465.1 Oxalobacter sp.
GCGTGGCCATGGTGATTTCGTTCATGATGTCGTTGACCCGACGGATGCTCTCACCGATTTCGAGCATGGTGGTAACAGCGTTGTTGACGAGTTCGGTTCCCGTGGAGACTTTGTCTACTGAATCATCGATGAGGTCTTTGATTTCGCGCGCCGCTGTGGCACTACGCTGGGCAAGGCTCCGTACTTCGGTGGCCACTACGGCAAAACCACGGCCCTGTTCGCCTGCCCGCGCTGCTTCTACTGCTGCATTTAACGCAAGGATGTTGGTCTGGAACGCAATGCCGTCTATGACGCTGATGATGTCGACGATTTTTTTGGAGGAGTCTTCGATTTCTTTCATGGTGTTGGCAACAAGCCCGGCTGCATCGCCGCCTTTGGTGGCGATATCGGCGGCCTGGGTGGCCAGCTGGTTGGCCTGCCTGGCATTGTCTCCATTCTGGCGGACGGTGGAGGTGATTTCTTCCATACTGGACGCGGTCTCTTCGAGCGAACTGGCCTGTTCTTCGGTCCGCGCGGAAAGGTCCTGGTTGCCGGAGGCAATCTGGGAGGAAGCTGTCGCAATAGTATCCGCGCTCTGGCGTACCTGGGTAACGGCATTGAAGAGGCTGTCGTTCATGTCTTTCATGGCCTGCATGAGCTGACCGGTCTCGTCGCGGGAACGCACCTCGATACGGCTGGTCAGATCACCCGATGCTACTGTCTGTGCCACTCTCAGGGCCTCATTTAAAGGACCGGTAATACCCGATGTCAAGCGCCAGGCCATGAGCAAGCCAACAACAACGGACGCGCAAGCCATGATTGCGACGATCAACAGGCTGCTCTCGTAAATTGCAGTGATGCGTTTTGCGGTTTCTTCGCTGACCTGGTGCTCGTAGGCAGATAATTTTGCGATGCTTTCGATATAGGTGTTTTGGGCTGGCAGCATTTGCCTGTGAATCATTTCCAGGGACTCTGCTGTTTTGCCGGCCTGCTTGAGTTGCAGGGCTTCTTTCCGGATAGCGACATATTCCTGGCGTTTTTCCAGGATGGTTGCCATCATCTGCGTTTCGGTTTCATCCAGATTATGGCTTTGGAGCATTTTCTGGATGTCATTGATCGACGCACTGGTTTCCTTCATTCTCCGGCTGATTTCCGCTTCATCTTGCGCGTTGATCCCGGCCGCAACAGCCACGATATAGGCGCGCTCGCCATTCAGGCGTGTCGCGGACAGCCAGTCTTTCGCTGCCAATTCAAGCGGAATCTCACGTTTTATCGTGTTGTTTACGGCATGGTCGACCTGACGCAATTGCCAGCAACTGATAAGCGCTATGATGGTCATCAGAATAAGTACACTGATAAATCCGAATGCGAGTCGAGTGCCAATTTTGAAATTCTTCATCTATGTGTTTACTCTTTTCAGGGGTTAGATCAAATCCAAATGCCTCTTATATTGCTTAAAACACGCCATTTGCCTGAGCAAGAGGAATTACTGAAGCGGGGCCCTCTGCATTTGGTTGAGTTTTCAGACGTCTTTTATATTGCCCGTGTGTGATAAACAATCACCTACCCTTTGGCATCACGGTGAGCCATGGTAAAAACGCCTGATACTATTTATTATGTTTGCATGCCAAATTGTTGCAGTCAACTCAAATTCATATTAGTACAATTCATATTAGTACAATTCATATTAGTACAATTCATATTGGGTGTAAGACATCTGTTTGTTTTCTGCGATACATTACCCTTGGCCTTGAGTCGCAAACTCTTGCAGTCAGCCTATCTTTCCTGTCTCTTGGCGTCTCGCCGGTTTGCGCTAGGGGGCGAGAGTGCTTCATCCGATGAAACGTGGTTTGAACAGCAATTTATTGTTGAAATAAGCTGTTCTAGTTGGTGGAGGGTTTTTTTGAAAGATGCGAGGTTTTCCACTCCCGTGAGGGAAATACGTACAGATTCAGGCGGCCGTTTGGCTCCCACAACAAATTTTTCTGCACAGAAGATTCTTATGTTATTTTTGGCGGCCTCGGCTTCTAGGATAGTACCTCTCCAGGGGGAGGGCAGTTTTAACCAGATAAACATGCTTTGCGAAGAACTCTCGAAAATATAGTCAGCAAAAATTTTCTAGAAGATAGCCCTCCGCTTGATAAGAGCAAGCTTTTTATTACGGATGGAGATATCTGCCAGACCTGTTTTGATACATTCAGAGGCGATCTCCGCGCAGAAGGGAGACACGGTAAGCATATTGTCGGCAATGCCCTGGGTCAGTTTTTTGACGATATGTGAAGGGGCTGCAACATAAGCGATACGAAGACCGGCATAAAAGGCCTTTGACAGGCTTGAGATATAGATGCTGTTGTCTGGCAAAAGGGCCGAGAGCGTTTTGCTCCTGCTATGGCTTAAAAATCCGTATGAGTCGTTTTCGATGATGACGAGTCCGTGACGGCTGATAACCTCCCTGAGTTCCAGTCGGCGGGTAGTCGACATTTCACGATTGGTCGGGTTTTGAATCCTGCCGGAAAGATAGACAGCCTTGATATTCTGCCGTCTGCATAGGAGATCTAACTCTTCGGGCAGCATGCCATCAGCGTCCATGTGCACGCTTTCGAGTCGGATTCCATTGCGCTGTGCCGCTGTTTTTATTCCCGGATAGGTCAAAAAATCTGTCGCTATGCGATCTCCATAGGCCAGCAGGCTGTTACAGATAATAAAAAGTGCATGATGCGCACCTGCTGTAATGACAATGTTTTGTGGCGGGGCTTTTATCCCGAAACGGGCGACCCAGTCTGAGCCGGTCCGGCGATGTTCGGGCAAGCCTTGTGGTGAAGAGTATGAC
>JAAZED010000398.1 GCA_012512465.1 Oxalobacter sp.
CCCATTGTGGAAACATCGCTCAAGGAATCCCTGAGAAAAAACCCCAACGATTTCATTAATGTTTTTTTTCCGCTGATCGGTTCGACGATCCGCCGCTCCATTTCAGAATCCTTTAATAGCATGCTGGGCAGCTTGAGCAAGAGCATGGAGCTGTCACTTTCGCTGAAAGGAGTTCAGTGGCGTTTGGAAGGGTGGCGTACGGGAAAATCATTCAGTGAAATCGTCATGCTTCACACCCTGGTATATAGGGTGGATCAGGTTTTCCTGATTCACAGTGAGACAGGGCTGGTTTTGTCCCATGTCGTCAATGAAGGGGTGACCAGCCGGGATGCCGATATGGTGTCAGGCATGCTCACCGCCATCCAGGATTTTGCCCGTGATTGCTTTAACAGCGAAGGGGATAACAGTTCGCTTAATTCCCTCAAGATGGATGAATACTCCATTTATCTGGTGCAAAGCCCTCTGGCGTATCTGGCCTGCGTGGTACGGGGAACGCCGCCTGTTGATTTCCTTGATCGCCTGAATGAAAATCTGGAGCTGAGCCTGGCTGAATGCACGGATTTTTTTGCTGATTTTAAAGGGGATGCTGCACCGTTTCAGGTGGCCAAAAAATATCTGAATGACTGCCTGTCGCAAAAATTTGTTGATGATGACAAGCCTGTTCCGGTATGGGCAAAATGGTCGTCAATCGGTGTGGCCTGTCTTTTTGTCCTTCTTCTTTTTGCCAAGTGGTATCACTCCTACCGGATGGATAACGGGGTGGAAATCCTGCGCAAGGAGCCAGGGTTGCTTGTGGTGGATGTGAAGGATAACTGGGGCTTTTCCCCTTGGAAGGTGGTTTGCCTGCAAGATGAGCTGGCCCGCCCGATGGAACAGATTCTGGGTGAAAATGGTTATGACCCGGATGATATTGATATTCACAGCATTCCTTTTGTTTCTTATGAGCCGGAAGTTATCAGGATGCGGGTGGCCAAGAAAATCCTTCCTCCGGAAGGGGTTGAGGTGGGATACAAGGATGGCGTTCTCTTTTTATCCGGCACGGCGGATATGAACTGGATTCTCCATGCAAGGCAGACAGCCCTTGCAACACCTGGCGTTCTCAGCGTGGATACGTCGGAGCTTCATGATCCCCGTGTTGCGGAACTTACCGGACTTATTAATGCCATTGAGACTGCTACGGTGCGTTTTCCCATCGGTAGTGATACGCCCATTGCCGGGGATCAGCGCGCTTTCAACAAGGTCATATCCGACCTGGTGGCGCTGGATCGCCTGGTCAAACACATGGGGCTTTCTGTCAATCTGACCATATATGGCCAGGCAGATGCGACGGGCTCTGACAGGCGGAATTATGAAATCAGCCAGGCACGTGCAAGATCAATCGCATCGAAACTGTATGCGCAGCAGGCCAGTATTTCCATTGTGCTTTATGGTATTGGCGCTGATCTTTCACATGGGGATGGTGAAAAAAGGACTGGCGGGGAAAATCTCGATAAACGGAAAATTGATCTGAAGGTGCGCCTTGTCAGAATGGCGGATGCAGACCAGTTGCCGGTGATTAAAAAGTAATTTTTTATCTGTTGTTATGTTGTCTAAAAGATAAGCTTGCTTTATAGTCATAAAAAAAAGACAATTTTATGTGTTTTTTTATGAAGCTGAAAGCGGCTTTTTACGGGCCTCTGACGGTGTGAGTTAACACGAACCATTTTTTCTTTATGTCGTCCAGAAACAGAATGTTAAGCAAAAAAGTCTGCATGCTGGGTTCTTTTTCTGTTGGCAAGACCTCTCTTGTCGAACAGTTTCTTCACTCTATTTTTTCTGAC
>JAAZED010000399.1 GCA_012512465.1 Oxalobacter sp.
CAGGGTATACACCCACCTGGTCCGGGAAAACCACGGCATGGGGCGGGGTGGCGTCTTTCCTGATTGCCCCCGTGGTGGGGGTGCTTTCCCGGCGCGTTGATCCCCGCAAGCTGGTGTTTCTTGGCGTGACCTGGATGGCCATCATTGCGTTTTCACGCTCCTTTTACAATACGGATGTCAGCTACTGGTGGATTGTTGTCCCGATCATGATGCTGGGGCTGGGAATGCCTTTCTTCTTTGTCCCGCTGACCGGGCTGGCACTGGCAAGCGTGGATGAAAATGAGACGGCGTCAGCTGCAGGTCTTATGAGCTTTGTGCGGACCCTGGCAGGCGCTATCGCTACCTCAATTGTCACAACGAAATGGGAAGACAAGGCCAATTACCTGCATGCGGAACTGTCCGGGCTGCTGGACCCTGCCGGGGAATATTTTCGCCAGCTCACCGAATCGGGCATGTCACATGAAATGGGGCGGGAAATGCTGAATAACATGGTCACCACGCAGAGTATCATGCTCGCAACCAACGAGATTATGATGACGATCAGCGTACTGATGCTCATTGCAGCTTTTGCTGTGTGTCTCGTGCCTCGCCCCGGATCAGGCATCGGTACGAGTCCCGGTCACTGATAACACTTTCACCGGAAATTTCCTTTGACAAGCAAAATACTTGTCAAATAAATATTTTTGACTTTATAATAGCGCTATTCCGTTTTGGAATAGCGCTATTATCCGTGTAAAGCATTGCTTTTATACCACAGGATCATTTCGCGCTCATCCTGATTTTCGGGATTAATCATAAAAAATGGTATGACATCGCTCTCCTGGCATGCAGCAGGGCGGGTAGGGGGAGTTTTGTTTTCATTTTTGGCTGGCGAAGGTTATGGCAATCCGGATTTACGAAAATATTGTGGATGAAGCGCTGGCGCAATGCCGCGATGATGTCGTAAAAGATTGCGCTGTCGGTGAGAAAACGCTTGCGGTGGAAAGCGGGAGTGGTATGGGCATTTCCATGCTTTACGCGCGCTCCGGCTACAGCCGGCAATGGGCGCATGACCTGGAAAATGAAATCCGTGGCATGGATATCGGGGTACTTGCCCGGCGATATCTGGAAAACGACCCGGTATATGCTTCCCTGGCACTGGCTGCCATTAATTCGATACTGGTTGGCAACGGAAACACCCCTGCGCCGGACTATCACGATGTGATTCCCACAAAGGCGCGGTTGGGTCTGGTGGGCTGGTTTTCTCCCATTGTGCATTACGCGAGAGACCACGGCGTTGACCTGACGATTTTCGAACTGCGTGATCTTCCCGGCACCTTCCGGCCGGAGGAAGCCCCAAAACGGATGCCCTTGTGTGACATCGTTATTTTTACGGGCTCGGCTTTTTCCAACCGGAGCATCCATCATTATCTGCCCCATATCGATCCTGATGCGGCGGCTTATATCCTCGGGCCAAGCACCCCCCTGGCAGACTGCCTGGGACGTTTTCATCTCGGCAGCAGCAGGGTGCTGGACAAGCGCCGGGTTTTTGATGCGGTCAGGGAGGGTTTCAGCTGTGGTGACATCCGCCTGTGGCTTCAGAAAACCGGACGCACAGCAGTAAAGGACAGGATGACCCCATGATTATTGTTGTAACCGGTCCCCGCGGGGCCGGAAAGAGCCTTGTGCTCGAAAAAGTGGCTGAATCACTTCGCTCCCGGGCCATAAGCCTGGGCGGGGTGATCAGCCGTGGCCTTGTCGAGGACGGAAAACGTCTGGGATATGAGCTGGTCTGCCCGGCAGACAACCGTGTGCTTCCTCTGGCAAATGCAGCCAAAAGAGCAGACAACATGCCCGGTGACAACCGGGTGAACTATGGAGCCTATGACTTTTGCGCAGAGGCGCTCCGGATCGGTAACCAGGCTGTCTTTGATGGCATGGGCCGTGATTGTCTCTTTGTGGACGAGATCGGCCGCTGGGAACTGGAAGGCGGCGGCTGGAGCAGGTATCTCGGTATGTTGAGAGAAAGGCAGGGACCCGCTTTACTCGCTATACGGCAGGACATGGCCCTGGCGGTGGCAGAAAGGTGGTCGTTGACTATCGCACGGATTTTTGATGTGCATTCACTCGGCATACCGGCAGTTATAGACGGCGTACTCAGAGAACTAAAAAAAACATTGACGAGAGAGAGATGAAGGATTTCTTGAAAACAAGCAAAGGCAAATACTTACGTAAACCCCTGTTTGTGGCACCGCTTTTACTCATTTGCGCTTCCCCGCTTCTGGCAGGTGAGCCGGCTGATGAAGTGCCCGATGTCCAACTGGAAGGCCTGACGGTCACTGACAGGAAAGATACCACGACGTATCTCACCCCGACGGATTTTGAACGAAAGACCGCCAACACCCTGTGGGAAGGTGTCAAGGGGGTTCCCGGTGTCTTTCAGGGCGAGAGTGCCGGACGCGGCGAAAACACCATCACCATCCGCGGTTCCAGCCGTTACCAGGTGGGTATGTATGTGGATGATATTCCGGTTGCCACCGCTTACCGCAATGAGTGGAACGCGGATAATACCCTGCTTTTTGACCTGGAGTCGGTAGAGATATCGAAGGGTTTTTCTTCTCCGCTGTTAAGCAGTAACAACGGGCTGGCCGGCACCATTAACCTGCGCACGGCCAAACCGGTCAAGGAGCTGGATTTCAAGGCGAAGTACATGAACTATTTTGACAACCAGGCCAATGACCAGGGACGCATGATGGGTTTCAGCCTGGGAACGCGCCAGGAACTGTTTTATGCCAAGATCAGCGCGGTTGAAAACCGCCGGGATCATTACCGGCTTTCCAGCGATTTTGACGGCGGGCGCTTCCAGGGCAAAGGTAAGCGTGTCGGTTCAGATTATCGCAACCGCAGCATGAATGCGATGGTGGGTCTCACACCGACCAAAGACATTGATGTGATGTTCGGGTATACGGTACAGCGTTTTGAAAGAGGGCAGCCCATCAATGCCGCCAAGGATGCACCGAATCTGGGCAGCGGGGGCAGCCAGACCCGCACCTGGCGCTGGCCGATTTATGACACGGACCGGTATTACATGAATGCCGACTGGAATATCAATGAAAAGGCGCACGTCAAGTTCATTGCCTACTACGACAAGCACCAGGACAAGACATACGACTACAAGGACAAGGATTTTACGGTCAGGAATATCGAGGGTGACCAGCACTATGACCAGCATACTGCCGGTGCACAGGTGAAATTTGACTATACCTTCAACGACAGCAACAAGCTGGCAACTTCGGTGGGCTATCGGGAGCTGTCGCACAAGGGGTATCGCTGGACCAGTGCCGGCAGCAAGTACCTGAGTGACGATATCAAGGAAAACTACTGGGATGTGGGCGCGGAATATGAATGGAAACCGATCCAGCCGCTGACGCTGGTGCTGGGCGGCAGCTACACCTGGATGGACCCGGACAGGTCTAACACCTATGCGGCGAACGGAACCAAAAGCCGCATGGACACCGGTGGTCTTTCCGAAGATCTCTTTACCTGGCAGCTTGGTGCTTTTTATGACGTGACCAAAAACGATCAGGTATTTGCCACCGTGGCAAGAAAGTCGCGCATCGGCACCATGCGCGAACGCTTCATGGGATACCGGAACAATGCATCCATGCCTACGAGTGCCGACCTGAAGCCGGAAAAAGCGATGCACTATGAGCTGGGCTATCGCGGTGTGGTCATGGAAAAACTCAAGCTCAACACCAGCGTGTTTTTCAGCGATTCCAAGGACCTCATTATCTCGACGCAGGATGCCGGAAAAAACACCTATTTCATCAATGCTGACGAGACAGAGGTCTGGGGCGGTGAACTGGGGGCGGAACTCCTCCTTAACCGCTACCTGAGTGCGGGCGTAACCTACAGTTACATGCACTGGGATACGAAGAAGAGTACCAGTGTGCAGTACCTCACCTTTACGCCGAAGCACAGTGGTTCAGCCTATCTGGTGATTTCTCCGATGAAGGATGTGTCCATCATCCCGGAACTGTATTTCACGGACAAGTTTTACTCAAGCAGCTCACGGTCGGACAGCAATGCAAGAACGCCGGGATTTACCACCATGAATCTGAAGGCCATGTATGAGTTCAAAGATAACTACACGGTTGAAGTGGGTGTCCAGAATCTTTTTGACAAGAACTATTACTATTCATACGGGTATTACCAGCCCGGCATGACATTGTTTGCCGGACTGACAGTCAAGTATTAGCAGAGGTGTCACCGCAAAGCCCCATAAACCGCAATAAAACGGTTCATGGGGCTGCGCTGTATCTGTAAAGGAAAGAAACAGGAAATGAAAAGGGTTATTCTCGCCGTGATGTTGTGCTTTATGAGCATCACGGCTCATGCCGAAGAAAAGCTGCCCCGCATATACGGGGCGACCTTTCCCTCCAGTTTTGCGCTGTATGTCTTCAATCCGGACCTCCTGGCGGGGTGGAATGGCATTTTGCGGGATTATGAAAAGAAATATATCCCGGAAAAATACCAGAAGCTGCCGGTGCTGGGGGGCTGGTATGGCAAGGGCATGATTCCGGATCGGGAAATCCTGCTGAAGACTCATCTGGATATGGCATTTCTCTTGAGTGGTGACCGTGCCCGGGGGGACGCCATCATTACATCACTCAGGCAGCTGAATATCCCGCTGGTGGTGATGCCCAATGTCACGCTGGAGGACAATATCAGCATGTTTCGCAACCTGGGCAAAACCTTCAATATGCCTGATCGGGGCAACGCCCTGGGCGGCTATGGGGAAGATGCCCTGAAAAAGGTTGGCGGAATGCTGAAAAATCTACCTGAAAAAAAGCGGGTGCGTGTCTATATGGCGCAGGATGTGGATGGCCTGACAACCACCTGCGATGGCTCCACCCGCTCAAAGGCGATCCGGCTGGCAGGGGGGAGCAATGTGCACCAGTGCCCGCACGAGATGCGTGAATCCATCATGAAGATCTCCTTTGAGCAGATCATGAATTACGATCCGGACGTTATCATCATCAATCACCCGACATTTCAGGCGCGCTTTTCAGCAGACAGCCGGTGGAAGGTGCTGCGGGCGGTGCGGGAGGGCAGGGTATATTTTGTGCCGTATGAGCCTTTCAGCTGGCTGGACAGGCCGGCGTCTTTCATGCGCTTTATCGGCATTCAGTGGCTGGCCGTCAAGCTGCACCCGGATTTATGCCCGATTGACCTGCCGGAGGAGACAGACCGTTTTCTCCGGCTTTTCTTCCGTCTGGATTTGTCCGGGGAACAGATAAAAACTATCCTGAAGCAATGAGACGATTGACCCTGCCGCTTCTTTTTTTCCTGATGGCGCTGACAGCGCTGACCGTCCTTTTCATCGGGCGTTTCAGTGAGCTGACACCTGCCCATGCGGTGGAATTGTTTTATGCGCTTGTGCGAGGGGAATCCCTGACTGCCCTGCAGGAAAACCAGTATATTGCGCTCATCTATGTCCGGCTGCCGCGGATCGCCGCTGCCCTGCTGGTGGGAGCTGCCCTGGCGATTTCGGGTGGAGCCTACCAGTCCATGTTCATGAACCCGCTGGTTTCTCCCGGTATTTTAGGGGTATTGGCAGGGGCTTCTTTCGGTGCCGGTATCGGGATGGTGTTTTTTCACGATTCCTGGATGGCCACCCAGATCCTGGCCTTTCTTTTTGCCTGCGTCGCGGTCGGATTTGCGCTTTTCTTTTCGGCTTTTTTTCGCTGGCGGTCGATTTTGATCCTCCTGCTGGGCGGTATTATCAGCGCCTCCTTTTTTACTTCGCTTACCGCCCTCATGAAATTTCTGGCGGGCCCGGAAAAGCAACTGCCGGAGCTTACTTACTGGCTGATGGGCTCGTTTGCCCGTGTGGAAGCCCATACCATTTTATGGGTCGGCATTCCCATGCTGCTGTTGACCGGGTACCTGTGTACACAGGGCAAGGTCACGAATGTGCTCAGCATGGGAGATGAGGAAGCCCTCTCGATGGGCGTTGCCGTCAGGGCGGCAAGGCTGCGTATTATCCTGTGTGCGACATTGCTGAGTGCCTTTACCGTTGTGCTGGTGGGCATTGTTGGCTGGGTGGGGCTGGTGATTCCCCACATCATGCGTTTTCTGACCGGGCCGGACAACCGTATACTGCTTCCAGCCTCTGCCATGGCCGGGGCAATATTCCTGCTGGTTACCGACAGCATTGCCCGGACGGTATTTACTGCTGAATTACCCATCGGGGTCTATACCTCACTGGTCAGCCTGCCGGTGTTTGCCGTGTCGCTTTACATGAACCGCAGGAGCTGGCAATGATCGAGATAAGTAATCTGTCATTTTCCTATGGGAAAAACACACCGGCGCTGGAGGATATCTCGCTGTCGGTCAAACCGGGGGAGATCGTGAATATCCTGGGGCCCAATGGCAGCGGGAAATCCACCCTGCTGAAAATCATACTGGGGCTTTTGCCGGTAAAAACAGGCCGTGTGTGTATTGACGGAAAAGACATTGCCCTTATGCGCCATGCCGAGCTGGCCCGGATGCTCAGTTATGTGCCCCAGCAGCATCACGGGATTTTCAACTACAGCGTGCTGGATATGGTGCTGATGTCGCGAGTTTCAGGCGCTTCCTGGTTTAAGTACGCCCAAAGCGATTATGACGCCGCCCATGATGCGCTGAAAAAAGTCCGTATCGAAAAATTTGCGCAGCGTTCATACCTGGAACTTTCCGGGGGCGAGCGCCAGCTGGTACTGATTGCCAGGGCACTGGCGCAGGGCGGAACGTATTTCATCATGGATGAGCCGGTTACCGGGCTGGACTATGGCAACCAGTTTTATCTGCTGGAAACCATCCAGTCATTATCAGCCGCCAGCACGAAGGAAAAGGGTATGGCATTCATGCTGACAACGCATCACCCGGAGCATGCGCTGTTTCTCGGCGGGCGCGCCATCCTGATGAATGAAGGACGCATTATTGCAGACGGCCCTGTCGGGGAAATCGTCACGCCTTCTGAAATTTCCTCACTGTATGGCTTGAAGCCTTCGCTTTTACAACAAATTATCACTACTTACGGAAAATACGATGGAATGGCTGGCTGATCTGATTGATTATGGGGTTATCGGGGTGCTTTTTCTGCTTTCCCTGGTTGTGGTGGCGCTGGCTGTGGAACGTTACCTGTTTTATCGGCGGGTCGATCCTGTCGCCTATGCCTCGCGCAACCGGCTGGAACTGCAACTGGCAAAAAACATTCACTTTATCGGCACGGTTGCCAGCAATGCGCCTTATATCGGGCTTTTGGGAACGGTGCTGGGGATCATGCTCACTTTCTACAACATTGGGGCAACATCCAGTATCGAGACATCGATCATCATGCTGGGACTGGCGCTGGCTTTGAAGGCCACGGCAATCGGGCTGGTTGTCGCCATTGTTGCGGTTGTCCTGTATAACTTCCTTGCCAGAAAAGCGCGGAATATTCTGCTGGAATGGGATATCAGCCATGAGGGATAACTTTGCGGAAATCAATGTCGTCCCGCTGGTGGACGTCATGCTGGTACTGATCGTCATTGTGCTGGTAACAGCAAACTTCATGGTGAGGGGCGTGATTCATGTGAACCTGCCCACAGCCGAATCCGGACAAAACACGACCCAGGCCGCGCTCCATCTGGAAATGGCGAAAGACGGCTCGGTTTACCTGGATGAAAGAAAAATCGATGAGGCACAGCTGGTGTCGCGCCTTTCGGGAGAAAGCCGGGATAAAAATATCCTGATCAGCGCGGACAGGGAGTTGCCTATCCAGCCCTTTGTCACGATGGTGGATCTTCTCAAAAAACAGGGATTTAACCGGATCAGCGTCCAGACGGAAAAATGAACCGCTATCTCAAAGGCGCCATCGCGTCACTGACGGTGCATCTGGCGGTTATTGCGGCAGTTTTCGTGCTGATGGCCGATGGCTCGCCACCTTCCAGGGAGATGCTTGTGGTGGATTTCTCAACGGTTGCCTGGGGGCCACCCGATGCAGGGGGTGGCCCGGAAATCACGTCCGGCGATATGCCGGAAACCCAAGGGCTTGAAACCAGAAAGAATACCCGAAATAACAGCCGACGCCCCGAAGGAAAACCCCGGGCTGAATCCGGCGTGAAAACCGCATCAGCCCTATCCGCGCGCCCGTCTCCAGATAACACACCCGTCACATCGGCGGGCGAGGGAGAGACAGAAAAAGCAGGGACACCGGCACAGGGGGCAGATGAGGGAAAAGACGGTAATGGCGGCAATCCCGAAACAGGAACGGGGCAGGGGAACCGTACTGGCGGCGGCTCCGGAGAGGGGGAAGGCCTGGCCCGGAGCTACGTCCGGCATAACTACAGTTATATCCTGCGGCATATCAGAAAACACTTGGCCTATCCCTCCCAGGCAAGGCGTGTCGGCATAACGGGAACCGTTACCTGCCAGTTTGTTATCAAAAAAGATGGCCATATTGACGCACTGCGGATCAAAACCAGCAGCGGCCATGAATTACTGGATGAGGCGGCGCTGAAAGCCATCCAGCGCGCCAGCCCTTTTCCTGCGCCCCCGGTGCCCGCACGGATAAGCATGCCTATTGTTTTTTCGCTGAGATAAAGGCGTTTTTTCAGGCTGGCACTTTTGCTTCTGATGGTTTAAGGTAACAGGATAAGTGTCTTGTCTCATCAGCAGGAAAGGGATCGGAAATGGGAAAACATCTGGTATTTGTTCTCATGCTGGCGCTGGGTCTTCCGGCAATGGCCCAGGCGCCGTGCACGGAAGAAACACTGGACTTCAAGAAGGATCAGGCGCTCCGTCTCAGGATGCATGCCTTGCAGGGACAGGGAAAGCTGACAGAATACATGCAGCTCGGGTCGGAAGTCGGGCGGGATTTTTCCACCCTTTTTGCCGAATACCAGAAAGACAAGCCAAAAGGGCAGCCTTACCTTGACCGGATGTGCGCCATTATCGACCGGATTATTGTCATTGCGGATGACCTTCTGGCCGGTGGGGACGGGCTGGGCAGCAATACCCCCTGGATGAGCCACCGCCCGGAAACCCTCCTCAATGAGGTAAAGGTGTTTGCGGCATATTGTGAAACCTCCGGGGCCTGCGAGGCAGGCGAAGGCCAGGCTATCCGGGAAAGCCTGGCACGGCTGCCCGAGGTGCTGGTCGGCGGGACCGAGCCGACGAGACTGGTGGATGAGCATTACGAACATATCCACGATTTCCTGGAAAAAGAGAAAGAGAAAAACCAGCCCGCGGTAACAGATCAACCTGCAGTAAGTGATCAGCCTGCGGCAGCGCAAGAAGCCCAGGGGCAATGATGAAGCCATTTCGGCGCCTGCCTGCATCTTTTATTACAATCCACCGTCCGCAAACTCGGCGCGCGGCTCGGCGGGTGGGATGCCCGGTTACCTCAGGGTGTTAAGGAGTAAAACCATGCGCAGGATTTCTTCACTTTTCCGCTTCAGTCCTGTCAGGCTGATGGCATTTCTTTTGCTGGCTCTGCCGGTTTTTTCCTCTGCCGGGTCACAGCCGGACCCGGATCTGGAACAACGGATTCGCACGATCAAGGGCCTTCAGCTTCGCCTGGACAAGCTGTTACCCATGGCCGGAAAAGAGATGACCGCCCATGAGGAAGAGGTAGAGCCGTTTAGTCGCGAATCCTAGATGGTGTCGTCACGAGACTGACGCCCACAAAAAGATGCATCTGATATGAATGGCAGCAAGGAATGATGCCGCATTCTTCGCGTATCTGGTGGCAA
>JAAZED010000400.1 GCA_012512465.1 Oxalobacter sp.
TACATGGCGGTTTCAGCCACGCGGGAAATCCCGGTAATGAAAGGGCGGCTGGCCGCTATTTTGGCAAAGCTGACACGGCCATTTTCCATGAGTGCGGGGTCGTCTGTCATGGCGCCGAACTGCTCGCCCAGGTGGACGTAGGTGATGCCGGAAGCGCCAAGTGAACGGCGCAGGGTGTCACGGTTGTACTGGGGATTGTGGCGGGAAGCGGGGATGGAGCGCACGTCGGCGATCACGGCAATGTCGTTTTGTTTCAACAGCCAGATGAAGCGGTCGATGGGGTGATTGGAGTGACCGATGGTGTAGACGGTGGTTTGCATGGTGTTTGGGCTGAGCCTGGCTGGATGCGAACGGGTCAGGTCCATCCTAACACACCGGAGGCGGCAGGGAAAAGGGGAGGAAGCTCCTTCCGGCGGATTTTCTTTGATGCGGAATTGATCCGGATGAAAAAAGAAGCAGGTGTCTCATGGTGGCGTAAGAACTTTGGCGGACATTTCTTTTCCAAAAGGCAAATTATTCTTGTATTGACAGAAAATGAAAGGAGACAGGCTGCGAAAGCGCTATATCCCGCAGAGAAAATCCGTCAATTTCAATCCAGGCCCGCCCAGAGAAAGTATTGAGGGGGAGGAGAAAAGAACGCAAAGAAGATCGGAAAACGCCGGGAAAGAAGGACACCTTTTTCCGCTGGGTACCGAAAGGAGCCGCAACACAAGCGAAGGGTAATAAACGCGTTGCTGGCGCGCTACAGCAACTCTTCCCAGTCATTTTTCCCCGCCAGCGGGTTTTTCCGGTAACCCGGCCGGGTGGTATGGCCCCGATGGGCGAGGGTGGCGCCGCCAAAGAACAGGATGAGGCAGGCGATGATGGCAGGGTGGTTGCCAAAGCGGATGTAGGGGGTCATGCCGTTCATGCCGGTGAGTTCGGTTTCAAGGGTGGCAAAGCGGTAGTTGGGAAGCTGTCCCTGGACATTGCCCCTGGCGTCGATGATGGCGGTGACACCGGTGTTGGTGGCGCGTAGCATGGGGCGCTGCATTTCGAGTGAGCGCATTCGGGATATCTGGAGGTGCTGCGGGAGCGCCAGGCTGTCGCCAAACCAGGCGATGTTGGACAGGTTGAGCATCATCCCGGGTTCGGGGCTGCCCGCTTTGATGGCAGCACGGATCTGATGGGCGATTTCTTCGCCGAAGATGTCTTCGTAGCAGATGTTAGGCAGTACCCACTGGTTTTTGACACGGAAGGGCTGCTGGACGTCGGGGCCGCGGGCAAAGTCGCCCAGGGGGATCTGCATAAGGTTGACGAACCACCTGAAGCCAAAGGGGACGAATTCACCAAAGGGGACAAGATGCTGCTTGTCGTAGCGGTAGTTGATATGGTGCGGCTTGTCGGTGTCCGGTGAGACGGCGACGAGGCTGTTGGTGTAATGCCGCATGGAATCAGCCAGCGGGATGCCGATGGCAAGCGTGGTGTGGTTGTCCACGGCGTATTTTTCAATTTTTTTATACCATTCGGGTGAAAGGGTATGAAGGTACTGCGGGATGGCGGTCTCGGGGGTGACGATGAGGTCTGCCGGGGAAGCCGTGATCATCTCTTCGTATATCGCAAGGGTTTTCCTGACCTGGTCAGGGGAGAATTTCATTTCCTGCGGGATGTTTCCCTGCAGCAGGCGTACCTTGATGGGGGTGTCTACGGGGGTGGTCCAGTGGTCGAATTTGAGTCCGTATCCCCCGGCGATGATGGCCAGCGCAATGAGAAAGACGGTGTTTCTGCGCGGCTGTTTGCGGTTGAAGAGGATAAGGGCGCTGCCTGCCAGTACGGTGGCCAGGAGGGTGATGCCGTAGACGCCGATAACGGGTGCAAAGCCGGAAAGGGCGTTGTCGGTGTGGGCATAGCCCAGTACGACCCAGGGAAAACCGGTGAAGAGCCAGCCGCGAGTCCATTCTGCCAGGGAAAGGGCCGACGGCAGGATGAGCAGGGCCATGAGGAAATCCGAAGCGCCAAAGCGGCGGCGGATGATCGTGGCGAGAGTGACGGCCAGGGCGGGCAAAAGGCCCATGAAAAGGCCCAGGGCAAAAAGGGCGGTAATGGCCATGGCCTGGTTGAGCCCGCCAAACTGGTGCATGGAGATGTAAAGCCAGTATACGCCTGCGGTCATCCATCCGGTGCCATAGGCCCAGCCGATGAAAAATGCCTGCCGTGTGCTGGTGGCATTGATGATGAGGTGAAAGAGGAAGGCGACACTGATGATCTGGACAATGGAAAAGCCGTAGGGGGCATAGGCGAGGATAATCAGGATACCGGCGACCAGGGCGGCTGTCGGACGGCGGAAAAGGGCGATTCGGTCGCGCATGGATGGCTTTTCTGGAGTGCTCGTTTTTGGTTGTTTTAAGGCGTTTTGGATGTTTTTGATGTATTTTGTTGAATGTTATGCGCTGATTTGCTCTGCCTGGGCAGAGGGCGGCGTGCGTTTTTCGACCATCAGGTAATGGAGCTGGCTGTTATCGGCCTTGAGCACAAGAAAGTGCAGGTCGTTGATGTCGAAGGTGTCGCCGGTATGCGGCAGGCTGCCGAGTTCATTGGCAATGTAGCCTCCCAGGGTGTCAGCGCTTTCTTCGTCCAGGCTGGTGCCGGTGGCTTCGTTGAAGTCCGAGAGTTCCATCAGGGCGGAAACGCGCCAGGCGGGGTTGTCCCCTCCCTTGATGATGCGGATTTCGGATTCGTCATCATCGTCATCGTATTCGTCTTCGATCTCGCCGACGATTTCCTCAAGGATATCTTCAATGGTGATCAGCCCGGCAATGCTGCCGTATTCATCCACGACAAGAGCCATGTGGTTGCGGTTGGCGCGGAAATCCCTCAGGAGCACATTGGCGCGTTTGGATTCGGGGATGAAGACGACCGGGCGGATGATGCTTTGCAGATCGAATTCTTTTTCGATGAAATAGGCCAGCATATCCTTGATGAGGATGATGCCGACGACATTGTCGGGATCACCCATGATGGCAGGAAAGCGGGAATGTCCGCTTTCAATGACTTCGGGCAGCCACTCATCAATGGGGCGCGTGATGTCGATGGTGTATATCTGCGAACGCGGTACCATGAGATCACGGGCGGCCAGTTCGTTGACCTGGAAAACGCCCTGGATCATGGACAGGCATTCGGCGTCAATGAGCCTGCGCGAGTGCGCATCGTGCAGGATATTGAGGAGCTCGGAGCGGCTTTCGGGCTCGGGTGAAACGAGCGCAGCAAGGCGGTCCAGGAGTGATCGGTGAGGTTTTTGTCCGGTATGGTTTGTCTCGGGGTGCTCGGGCATGTTTTTTGTCTGTTCTCCCTCTGGTGAGGGGTACTCAAAACCTATAGGATACACAGAAATACGAAAATGGCAAAATGTCGCGCCCCCGGTGTTTTTTTGCTGGTTTTTTCTGCGCTTTTAATGGTAAAGTA
>JAAZED010000401.1 GCA_012512465.1 Oxalobacter sp.
GGGTTTCCTGCGCGGCAGGTTTCGGCGCAGGGGCTTCTTTTTTCTGGCAGCCGGCAAGGATGATGCCGAAAGCCGCCAGGCCGATTAAGAGCTTTTTCATGTTATTTCCTTTCCAATAGAGATTGCGGTAAATCAGCAGATGATACGGCCTGAGTGACAGAAAACGTATCGATGCTGCTGATTATCGAATCTGGAAGAGAGTCGGGCTTTGATATAAACCTATTTCAGGACATTTAGGTTCTGCCCTCATTAATTTGCAGCAGGCAAATTAATGAGGGCAGAACTTAATCTTCCCGTCTCATGTGCGGAAAGAGAATAACATCACGAATATTCGGCGAATCGGTGATCAGCATGATCAGGCGATCGATACCGATGCCGCAGCCGCCGGCAGGCGGCATGCCGTATTCAAGGGCACGTACAAAATCGGCGTCATAGTACATGGCTTCTTCATCACCCGCATTTTTTGCCTCGACCTGTGCCATGAAACGGGCCGCCTGGTCTTCCGCGTCATTCAATTCTGAAAAGCCATTGGCAATTTCACGTCCTGCAATAAAGAGTTCAAAACGCTCAGTGATACCTTCCCGGGTATCAGATGCTCTTGCAAGTGGAGAGACTTCGACAGGATAGTCGATGATATAGCAGGGATTCCACAGCTGGGCTTCTGCTGTTTCCTCAAAAAGCGCCAGTTGCAGGGCACCAGTGCCTGCACCGGTAAATGGCTTGACGCCGAATGTCAGGAGTTCTTTCTGAAGGAAGGTGACATCATGGAGCTGCTCGGTCGTGTATTGTGGTGCATACTTGTTGATGGCTTCAATAATGGTGAGGCGCTCAAAAGGTTTTGAAAAATCAATTTCCCGATCCTGGTAATTCAGGATGGGGGTACCATGCGCGTCAATCACTGCCTGGCGGATGATGGCTTCGGTAAAGTCCATCAGCCATTGGTAATCCACATAGGCGGCATAGTATTCCATCATGGTGAATTCCGGATTATGACGCGGGGAGACACCTTCATTGCGGAAGTTGCGGTTGATTTCAAATACCCGCTCAAATCCGCCAACAAGCAGGCGTTTCAGGTAGAGTTCCGGGGCAATCCGCATGAACATCTGCATATCGAGCGCATTGTGGTGGGTAATGAAAGGCTTGGCAGCCGCACCACCGGGGATGGCCTGGAGCATCGGGGTTTCGACTTCCATAAAACCATGCTGCTCCATGAAATGGCGGATGGAGGATATGGCTGCCGTTCTGGCCTTGAATGTCTGCCGCGTCTCCTCATTCATGATGAGATCGACATAACGCTGGCGGTACTTGATTTCCTGGTCAACCAGACCGTGGAACTTGTCGGGAAGCGGGCGGAGCGATTTGGTCAGGAGGCGCAGATTGCTCACCCGGACCGAAAGCTCGCCGGTCTTGGTTTTGAAAAGGGTGCCTTCCGCGCCCAGAATGTCGCCGATATCGTAATGCTTGAAAGCCTCGTGCGCCTCATGGCCGGTTGTGCCATCGGTAATGAAAAGCTGGATGCGGCCATCTGACAGTGAACCGGATGCATCCATCAGTGTTGCAAAAGATGCTTTCCCCATCACGCGTTTTAACATCATGCGCCCGGCCACACTGACGTGAATGGCTTCGGATTCCAGCGCCTCCTTGTCCTTGCCGTCATACTTTTCATGCAGATCCGCAGCCTTGTTTTTGGGGCTGAAGTCATTGGGAAATGCCACTCCCTGCTGCCTGATGGCAGCCAGTTTGTTGCGGCGTTCTGCGATGATCGAGTTTTCATCAGCTGCAGGAGCGGCGGATTGCGCCTCTTCTCCTTCTGCTGCTGCGGACGGTTTGTTTTGCGATGTCATGATGCGGTACAGAGTGAAAATAAAATAAAAGTGTTGTCTTATATGCCCTGCTTGAGGGATTCGGCAATGAATTCATCCAGCTCGCCGTCAAGGACGGCCTTGGTGTTTCCGGTTTCAAAGTTGGTGCGTAAATCCTTGATACGGGACTGGTCCAGTACATAAGACCGTATCTGGTGTCCCCAGCCGACGTCGGTTTTGGAATCCTCCAGCTTTTGCTGCTCGCTCATGCGTTTGCGCAGTTCCTGCTCATACAGGCGGGATTTCAGCATCTCCCAGGCTTCTGCACGGTTTCTGTGCTGGCTTCGGTCATTCTGGCATTGCACGACAATACCTGTCGGGATATGGGTCAGACGCACAGCTGAATCGGTCTTGTTGATGTGCTGGCCGCCTGCGCCTGAGGCGCGGTAGGTATCGACACGGACATCCGCGGGGTTGATATCGATTTCGATGGAATCATCCACTTCCGGGTAGACAAAAAGGCTGCAGAATGAAGTGTGGCGACCATGGTTTGAATCAAAAGGGGATTTGCGGACAAGCCGGTGCACACCGGTTTCCGTTCGCAGGTAGCCATAGGCATATTCCCCTTCCACCTTGATGGTGGCGGTTTTGATACCGGCAACATCGCCATCGGAAATGTCGAGAATTTCCGTCTTGAAACCCTTGCGCTCGCAGTAACGGAGATACTGGCGAAGAATCATGGAAGCCCAGTCCTGCGCCTCTGTTCCGCCGGCACCGGCCTGGATATCGATGAAACAGTTGTTGGTATCCATCGGATTGGAAAACATGCGCAAAAACTCCATGTTTTCAATCTCTTTTTCAAGCGCATGGATATCGGATTCGACAGCGCCAAGCGTATCAACATCGTTTTCCTCACGCGCCATGGTGAAAAGTTCACCGGCATCCTGCAATTCGGATTGGAGGCGGGTCAGGGTATGGACAACCAGTTCGAGTGATTTTTTTTCTTTCCCGAGGTCCTGGGCATGTTTCTGGTCATTCCAGATGTTCGGGTCTTCGAGTTCGGCATTTACCTGTTCGAGTTTGTCTGACTTCTCAGCGAAGTCAAAGATACCTCCGTAAGGCGGCTTCGCGCCCGACGAGGTCATTGAGCAGATGGGAGATGGTGTTGAGGCGTTCCGCTTCCATAATGATTTTCAGTCTTTTAGAGTAATTTTGGTCAATCAAATATTATACCTGAGCTCTGGAAGGGAAAGGGAAAAGAACCGCCGGGTTTTTGCGATTTTACGGTTTGAGTTCAGCAATGACCGGCGCGTGGTCAGATGGCTGGGTCCAGCTTCTGGGTTCCCGGTCGATGGTGCATCCTGTGCATTGTTTCGAAA
>JAAZED010000402.1 GCA_012512465.1 Oxalobacter sp.
GGTTATTTCCTCGACATATTCCGGCGTGTACTTGGAAATGATTTCGCGATACTCGTCAAACCCTTCAGCAAAGTTCTCGACGTAATCCGGGTTGTACAACCCCTCTTCGAGCAGTACATTGGCAAAGGCATTCACCAGCGCCATGTTGGAACCATTCTTGAGTGGCAGATGCAAATCGGCAATGCGAACCGTCTCGATCACGCGCGGATCACAGACAATGATCTTGGCGCCTTTTTCCTTGGCTTTCAGGATACGGCGCGCCACGATGGGATGGGAATCCGCGGCATTGTATCCAAACACCAGAATACATTGCGTGTCCTCGATCTCATTGATGGAGTTGCTCATGGCACCATTGCCCAGCGTCACATCCAGCCCGGCAACAGAAGGCGCGTGACAGACACGGGCACAACAGTCGATATTGTTTGTCCCGACAACGGCCCTGGCCACTTTCTGCGCCACATAATTGGCTTCATTGCCCGGTCCGCGTGAACAGCCGGTCATCATGATGGCATCCGGACCATGCTTTTCCTTGATGGCCATCAGGCGGGAGCTGGCAAATTCAATCGCTTCGTCCCAGGACACGGCTTCAAATTCCCCCCCTTTTTCCCGGCGGATCATGGGTTGCTTCAAACGCGGCGTCAACAGCTTGGTATCATTCAGAAAATCCCAGCCATAGTAGCCTTTCAGACACAACTCCCCCTGGTTGGTATGGCCATTGGCCCCTTCGGCCCTGATGATTTCCCCGTTTTCAACCACAAGGTTGATTTTGCAGCCTGACGCGCAATACGGGCAGACAACGATCACTTTTTCCATATTTTCACCTGCTCACTTCTGCTGAATTGACAGCCTCTATCAAACCGACCTTTACCTGAAAGCATCCGTCGGCATATTGAAAGCGGACTTTTCGCGCTTTCGGCGGGTTTTATCCTGAATCGCATCCGGGTCCACCAGGTGAAGCGCCTTGGTCGGGCACACCGCCAAACAGGCCGGGCCGGTTTCCACATTAATACACAAATCACACTTCTGGGCGATGGAAATTGTCGACTTGACATGAAGCGGTCCCAGGTTTTGTTCCTTAACGGGCTGGTTGACCATCTCCATTGCACCAAAGGGGCAGGCAATGACACAGGACTGGCAGCCGATACAACGCTCTGCCAGAAGCTGAACGGTATTACGGTCATAGACCAGTGCACCGGTGGGACAGACGTTGACGCAGGGGGCATTCTCACACTGGCGGCACTGCACCGGTGCGGTCAGCGTCAGACTCCTGACCAGCCTGAGTCTTGGATTGAAATTTTCGGCAGCGAGTTCCAGACCCTTTTGTGCGCCCACCGGATGCGCCAGTACACATGCCACTTCGCATGTACGGCACCCAATGCATTTATCCGGTTCGGCTATGACAAAACGATTCATCCTTCTCTCCCTGGTTTTTCCGTAAATTTTCGTTAATAAATGCCGTGTCAGGCAAGCCTGATGCCGACACCCGTTATGGTAACCGCAAAATGAAAAAAGCGTACAGCCCGCACAAAAAACCCTCTGATATTCAGCCCCCTTCTCCCCAACGAAAATACCATCAATGTGCCATAATGTCCCCGGATTTAAACCGCAACAGGCAAATTGTGGATCGGGGTCATTTTGCATGTGGGTATCAGCATGTTATGCTTTTTACCTCTTGAGACATCCCCCTGCCGAATGCAGGTTTTATGTATTGATCAATTTCAGACGGAAAAAAGCTGACAATGACGGACAAAAGCAATGAACCCGAAAAAGAGGTCTGCCCGGTAACAGAGCATCTGGAAGCCCTTCGCATCCGCCTTCATTCAGAAGAAAAACAATCCCCGGCGCTTCGCTCCGCTTTAGCGGAAGCAGGACGCATGATTACCGAAATCAGCCTCGGGCGCGCTACCGTTGGGCATCTTGACGAACTGGCAAAAGCCGTCAAAGCACTTCCCGAAAGTGAGCACTCACTTGTCACCTCCCTTGAAACCTCACTTGACATGGCACGGGACAAATGGCTGATGCACATTACCGACAGCGCCTGCAATGCCGGCATCTGTTTTGAACCCCGTCTGGTTCCCTGCCAGGAAGCCTGTCCGGCGCATATTGATATCCCGAGCATGATTGCGCATATCGGCCACGGCAATTATGACGCATCGCTTTCCGTCCTGCTGAAAGATACCCCGCTGCCAAATTCCTGCGGCCTGGTCTGCCCGGCACCCTGCGAGGATGCCTGTGTGCAGAAAACCGTCAGCCAGCCGGTACTCATCAAGCCGATGAAATCCATTGCGGCCAGATGCAGTCCGTCTTATCCGATGCAGGAAATCGCCCCGGCAACCGGCAAAAAGGTCGCCATTATCGGTGCGGGTCCGGCAGGCGTGACAACGGCCTACTACCTTGCCCAGAAAGGCCACCATGTCGAAATTTTTGATGAGCGGGAGGAGCCGGGGGGCACCATGCGTTACGGTATCCCGAACTATCGTCTGCCCAACCAGATTCTTCAGGATGAAATCAACCAGGTCCGGAAAATGGGTGTCGAAATCCATAATGGTTACAAGGTAAAAAACATACGGGAATTCCAGGACCAGGGGTTTGATGCGACGTTTGTTGCGATTGGTCTGCCGTTTTCCCGCCGCCTTGGCATCGAAGGAGATGACCTGCCGTTTGTGCTGGGCGGGATGGATTTTCTCTCCGCCGTCAGGGACGGTAAAAACCCGAGAGTCGGGCCGCATGTCATCGTTATCGGTGGCGGCAACGCTGCTATCGACGTGGCGATGACCGCCTTTCGCCAGGGAGCGACCAAGGTACAGATGTGGTATCGCCGCACCAGAAAAGATATGCCGGCCAACCCGCATGAGGTCGTCATGGCCCTTGATGAAGGGGTGGAACTTGTCGAGCTTTGGGCACCGAC
>JAAZED010000036.1 GCA_012512465.1 Oxalobacter sp.
GGTCTTTGAAGCTCTGTACAGAGGCAAAGCCGTTGGCAAGCAACCGTTTTCTTACGGCCTCCGCCTGATCATACCCGTGCTCCATCAAAAGCCAGCCATTGGGGTTCAGCCAGCCAACCGCATGCGCCGTGAGTTCACGAAAAGCCGAAAGCCCGTCACCAAAGTCGGTGAGCGCCCCTTGTGGCTCATAACGCAAATCCCCCGCTGAAAGATGCACATCTCCGACCACGATATACGGCGGATTGGAAACAATCAGATCAAAACGGAAGGGGGCTGGCAACGCAGCAAACCATTCCCCCTGGTAAAAACGGATATCCCGGCCAGCGGCCAGGTTGCGCCGGGCATTTTTCTTTGCGACATCAAGCGCGGCAGGCGAAACATCGGTTGCGGTCACAGAAACGTCCGGCCTTTCGTGGGCAACGGCAACGGCAATCGCTCCAGAACCCGTACCCAGATCCAGCAATACGCCGTTTTCAGGAAGGCGGGATATTGCCAGTTCCACCAGCAGCTCAGTCTCAGGCCGGGGAATCAGGACATCCGGTGTGATGGAAAACGGCAGGCCATAAAATTCCCGCTCACCAACAATATGCGCCACAGGCTCCCCCCTATAGCGACGCATCAGCAGTTCCAGGACAATATGCGCTTCCTTTTCCCCCAGCTCACGCTCTGACTGTATCAGCAGTTGGACATGGGATATGCCCAGCGCATATTCCAGCAATATCCGCAGATCAACCGGATCAACCACAGGTTTTCTGAACAGGGCGCCAATCCGGATACCTCCCCTGATATGGGCAAATAGTGCAGCATCCGCGTCTTTTGCGCTTTCCGGTGTGACAGGCGTCATCAGCATCTCATCTGCGACGGCGCAGCATGATAATAAAGAAGATAAAGGCAAAGAGCATGAACCATGCCAGAGACCACTCAGGGGGCGTCAACCCCAAAATCCGGTCCAGCACTTCGCCGCAATACCCTTCCGACTTGAAAACGGATGGCAGCCACTTGGCTGGCAGCAGGCTGTTCATGGTGGCTTCCAGCGGATCACGCCCGCACTGGATGGAGAGGTTTTTCATGGCCCATAACTGCATGGAGGCAGCAAAAGCACCGCCTACAGCTACCAGAAGAGAAAAGAACGATGCCAGGCGAATAAAGGGGGTATACCGGCCAAAGAGGCAACAAATTGCAATGGCAATATAGGCATAGCGCTGCACCACACACAATGGGCAAGGGAGCACATCCTGATAGTGTTGCAGATAAAGGGCAAACACGATAAAACCGCAGCACAGCAGTATGATAAAGCCAAGGAGTTTTCGTGAAGTCATAGTAGGGTTATACCGGGAGAAATCCGCTAAAACAAACGTCGTTACAATTTTTAACCAAACAGGGCCTTTTCCCTTTAATCTGGCACAAAAACCCGTTGTTTTGGCCACTTTTATCTGCTGCTCAGACGTTTTCCCCCATCTCGGCCAGCAGTTCTGCCTTGTGTTCGGTGGCCAGCGCATTGGTCAGTTCATCCAGATCCCCATCCATGATGGCTTCCAGCTTGTACAGTGTGAGATTGATGCGATGGTCTGTGACCCTTCCCTGCGGATAATTGTAGGTGCGAATCCGTTCGCTCCTGTCGCCAGAGCCGATCAGGCTTTTGCGTGTAGCGGCCTCTTTGGCCTGTTGCTCCCGCGTCTGGATATCTTTGATCCGGGAAACCAGCACCGACATGGCCTGTGCACGATTTTTGTGCTGGCTTCTGTCATCCTGGCATTCCACGACAATACCTGTCGGAAGATGCGTGATCCTGACAGCGGAATCCGTCTTGTTGATATGCTGCCCGCCAGCACCGGATGCACGAAAAGTATCAATCCGCAATTCAGCCGGATTGATTTGTATTTCCTCAATATCATCTGCCTCGGGCATAACAGCAACCGTACAGGCAGACGTATGAATTCTTCCCTGTGTTTCTGTGACAGGAACCCGCTGGACACGGTGACCGCCTGATTCGAATTTCATCCTTGAGTAAGCGCCTCTTCCGACAAGGCGGATAATCACCTCCCGGTATCCACCCTGCTCTGAGTGTGAAGATGAGACAATTTCCACCTGCCACCGGTTATGCTCGGCAAAACGGGAATACATGCGCAGCAGATCGCCGGCAAAAATCGCTGATTCATCACCGCCGGTGCCCGCCCGGATTTCCAGGAAAATATTCTTGTCATCATTCGGGTCTTTTGGCAGCAGCATGATTTGCAGCTCTTCTTCTGCCTTTACCATCTTTTCGCTGGCTGCCTCGATCTCCTGCTGTGCAAACGCTTTCATCTCGGCATCCTGCAGCATTTCTTCTGCAGCCTCCTGGTCGGATTTTGCCTGGCGATATGCTTCAAAAAGCGCGACAACGGGGGAAATCTCCGCATGCTCCCGTGTCAGCCGTCGGTAATTATCCTGATTGGATGCCGCATCCGGCTGCATCAGCAATTCATCCAGCTCCCTCAGGTGAAGGGCCAGTTGCTCCAGTTTGGCGAGCATCGACGGTTTCATGACGTTGGTGTGGATCGAATGAAAATAAAAGGGGAATTATACGTGAAGGTAACGTAGGGCCATTCACTTTTCTGCCAAGGAAAGCAACTGGTAGCCAAAACCATACACC
>JAAZED010000403.1 GCA_012512465.1 Oxalobacter sp.
GGAATTAACCAGTGAGAGACATAAAGTAAGAAGTATACATGGCATTTTGCCCGGCCCGAAAACCGGTTTACTGGTTCTTTCGGCAAAAATCGTGCGGAAATCATCTCAAGAGGGGTATGATTAGCAAAACAGTGGCCATGCCGCTTTTTTGTTTTTTTACCGGAAAATCATGCTGCTGATGATTTTTACCGGGCAGGATGAAATAAAGGAGTCCGTTCAGTGGAAAAAAATTATGCCGTCACGCGGCACACATTTGATGAGGTTATCGTACCAACATATGCTCCCAGTGCATTTATTCCTGTCCGGGGTGCAGGACTGAATTTGTGGGACCAGCAGGGAAAAGAATACCTGGACTTGACGGCAGGTATTGCAGTTACCAGCCTGGGACATGCTCACCCGGTGCTGGTTGATACTATCAAAAAACAGGCCGAGACATTGTGGCATGTCAGCAATTACTACACGAATGAGCCGGTTTTACAACTGGGGAAAGCTCTGACAGAAGCGACATTTGCTGATCGCGTTTTTTTCTGCAATTCCGGCGGAGAAGCCAATGAAGCGGCCCTGAAACTGGCAAGAAGATGGGCGCACGACAAATACGGTCCACAAAAAGCCCGGATCATTTCCTTTGTCAATTCGTTTCATGGACGTACGCTTTTTACGGTATCTGTCGGAGGACAGCCCAAGTACTCCGAAGGTTTCGGCCCGCTTCCGGGGATGATTGAGCATATTCCCTATAACGATATCGACGCAGCGCACGCCGTGATGGATGATGATGTCTGTGCCGTCATTGTTGAGCCGGTGCAGGGTGAAGGCGGAGTCATGCCTGCAACAACAGCGTTTCTCCAGACGCTTCGCGAACTGTGTGACAGGCACAATGCGCTGCTTATCTATGACGAAATCCAGTCGGGCATGGGGAGAACAGGCAAGCTCTTTGCTTACATGGACTATGATGTTGTGCCCGATATCATGACGTCGGCCAAAGCGCTGGGAAATGGTTTTCCCATTGGTGCCATGCTGACGACAAATGAAATTGCCGCGGCTTTTACCGTGGGTGTGCACGGGACGACATACGGCGGTAATCCGCTTGCGGCATCCGTGGCATGTGAAGTCATGAAAATCATCAATACACCCGATTTTCTTTCGCGTGTTGTCTCTGCCGGAGAGCAACTGAAAAAGATGCTGGAAGGCGTTGTTGCCGCTTATCCCCAGGTGTTTGGCAAGGTGAGAGGAAAGGGATTGATGCTGGGGCTGGTGATGTCGGATGCGTGCCTGGGCCGTGCAAAGGAAATTACGGCTATGGCGGAAAAGAACGGGTTGCTTTTGTTGCTTGCGGGTCTGGATGTGATCCGCCTGGTTCCTCCGCTGATTATTACGGATGAGCATATCCGCCAGGCAGATGCTTTGCTAAGGCAAAGTGTTGATGAATGGATAAAGACGGCAGGATAAGAGCAGGACAACAAAAAAACCATGCATTTTGTGCATAGTTTTTTTGTTGCGCCTTGAAAAAAGCTTATGGAACCGCTGATTTAATCGCCCATCATGCGGCATAAGGGCAAACATCCGGTATATTATCGCCATCCAAATGGGAGGGGGAAATGAACCAATCCAGCTTCAGCGACATAGAATACAGCC
>JAAZED010000404.1 GCA_012512465.1 Oxalobacter sp.
ATGCGGACCGTGTAAAAGGGTGTCAGCGCCTGGCAACAGGGATGCAGATGTTCATGCGGCCGGTCTGGCAGAAATCCGGCGGGCCATATTCAAAGCAGACACCATCTTCCAGGCCGACATAGGTGGTCTGGGACGGCAGCCAGCGCGAATACAGGTAGTGGTATGCCGTATGGATTTCCGCAACGAATGTGAGTACGCATTGCGCATAAAGGCCAGCCGGGAGGGTGAAGTTTTTGAGTTCTTTCGGGATGGGTTGGCCTTGTGGCGCCTTAAGCAGGGTCCAGTAATCAAAGCTGCCGGTGGCGGCATCATAAGCGGTGGATGCTCCCCATGACGGACAGTTGCTTTCCGGATAAAGCCGATGTATCCAGGGGGCGAATGTATCATGCCACATCTTCGGACAGTCTTCCTGGCAGGTCTGCATGGTGGTACGGATTTTCATGCCGATGAGTTCCAGTGCCGGATGCTCGGCAACACTGACGGCAAAATGTTTGTCTTGAGATGTGCTGGACATGGCGTAACCCCTTGTATTGTCAACCGGACGGCCCAGGCTGAGCCTCGGTTTTATTGTAGCGCGTCAGGTGCGCTTTGGCGATGGGATCAGGAAGCGACCAGGAAAAACAGGAAGGGGTTTGCCGTTCGTCAGGGTTTTTTCGGGTTTGTCCGGCTGTCAGCCTCGCTCTTGTTACGGGAGGTGAGTTCGAGCAGTTGCTGGGCTTCACGCAGGCCCTGCTGGGCGGCACGGGCAAACCAGTAACGCGCTTTTTCCCGGCTGGGCGCAACGCCGCGGCCCATTTCATACAGCATGCCCAGGGAAAACTGGGCGTTGGGATGCCCTCGCTCGGCGGCTTTTTCGTACCAGGAAAAGGCGGTAGCCGGATCAGCCGGTACAGATTCGCCGAATTCGTACATGCTGCCCAGGATGTACCAGACCTCGGGTGAATCATGGGTTGCGGCCTTGAGATACCACTGAAGCGCCCTTCCCGGATTTTTCTGCACACCCAGACCGTTTCTCAGGGCAAAGCCGACGGCCATCTGGCTTTCAAAGTCACCCTGATCGGCTGCCTTGATACTCCATTCATAGGCTTTGACATAATCGCGCAGCACGGTATGGCCTGACATGTAGGCTTTGCCCAGTGTGGCCTGGGCCTGCATGTCACCCTGCTCTGCCGCTTTGGTGTACCACATCACGGCTTTGGTATTGTCGGCTTTCACACCCAGTCCACGGGAATACAGGCTGGCAAGGCGGTACTGGGCGACAGCCAGTCCCTGTTCGGCGGCTTTTTCATACCAGGAGGCGGCTGCCGCAAAATCCTGGATGTCGCCTTTACCTTCTTCAAAGAGGATGCCCACGTTGTACTGCGCCATGGGATGTCCCTGTATGGCGGCTTTCATATACCAGGAGCCGGCCTGGGTATAGTCGGGTCTGGTACCCAGGCCCTCTTCATAGCAGGTTGCCAAGGTGTACTGGGCGTACATGAGTCCTTGTTCAGCAGCTTTGCGGTACCATTCAAAAGCCGTTTTCTCGTTTTTTTTCACCCCTTCGCCGGTCGAGTAGGCGATGCCCAGGTTGTACTGGGATTTGGCATCTCCCTTGTTGGCGCCGCGCATGAACGCCTGGAAGGCGTCCTTGTATTCACCCTTCTGGTAATGCGCCTGGCCTTCTTCGTAATTTTCTGCATGGGCGAAAGCGCCTGTGCCGCAAAGGGCAAGCGCAAAGAGGATCGCAGTCAGGGCATGTGGCTTTCGCATAGGAGAAAACAGGTTCCGGGTAATCGGGTTTTTCAGGGATATCCGGCAAGGGATATCATGTTTTTTATTATTTTACGATCGCGGCAGCAGTTTGACTCCTTTTTTTGCCTGATCAGGCTCAGCCCTCATTGCTCGAAAGCCGGGTTGGGCTTTTTCTTCGGGAGCGGGTTGGCCTTATGCCATTTTTCCGCTTCCACCAGGATTTTCTGGTAATCATCCCAGCTCCGGCTGTTGGCAGCGTATAACAGCAGGCCTCTTGACCGGTAGACGACCATGGGGGCGCGTGAGCGCAGGACGATGACGCCCAGCCATTTGCCGAGCGCGATGAGATCCTGTTCGCTCTCGCCCGCGCTCAAAAGCGCCATCAGGGCATTTTCATCCCCGGCTTTCGCCGCTTTTTCAAACCAGTGCAGGCCGTGTCAGGGTTTTTTTGAACAGCGCGGCCCGTCAGGTACAGCATACCCAGTTGTACCTGCGCATCGGTATCGCCGGCTTCGGCATCCGTGCGGATACGTCTTGCTGTTTCGGGTGATACCGCTGGAGGCTCAGGATAAAAGCGGGAGAGTTCGGGATTGGCGTATTCGTTGAGCAGGCCGTTTTGCGGCACCTCCCATGCAGAGACAGTGGCAGGGGTGGTGGCACAGCCGCTGAAAAGAAAAGCGGAAAAAAGAGGGAAATAAACAGGGTGGCAAATGAGGGGAAGGACTCTTTCAAGAGTATACTTAAAGCTGTACGCGCGTCAAAAACCATCCTGCCCAAGAAACGATGAGACATATCAGCCCGAAAGAAATGGTATCCATGCTACCGTCAATCCCGCTTTCCAGCGTGATTTTCAAAAAGCCCGCATCCGGGTCGGGTGCCGTGGTGGAAATGCTTGCGAAAAACGGCGAGGAGATCATGATCTCTGAACCCGGCACCCCGGACCCGGTGATTTTTACTGGTGATATGCCCATGGCGTTTTTCCGGGAGCTGGGTTTTTTTTCCGGGGCGCATGACGAACTGGTGCTGGATACACGGC
>JAAZED010000405.1 GCA_012512465.1 Oxalobacter sp.
GAACTGCCAGGGCGTGTTAACACTAGACCGCTGTTCGCGAAAAGTCGTTTTGTTTCAAAGGGCAAGGCGCATCGGAAAATCTGGATGCAGGCGTAGTAGACCTACGTCAAATTCAGATTTTTCGAGGCAACACCGCCATTTGGGACACAACGGCTTTGCAGCAGGCTGTTTAGTGTTAACACGCCCTAGATAGGAGATAAGCATGAAAAGAGAAGAACCCGAAGCCTTAGCCAAAGAAGCCGCCAAAGGCATCAGGACCCAGGAAGATTTAGCCGACTTTCGTCGTATGCTAACAAAAGTCACAGTCGAGGCGGCCTTAAATGCCGAACTGGACGCCCACCTGGGCTACGGCAAACATGAGAAATCAGAAGCGGGCAACAATCGTAACGGCAGTAGCAAAAAGCAACTCATTACAGAAGACGGCCCCCTTGATGGATGGATGGTCGACAAGCTCGCTTCACTTCAACCACAGCCGGACATTGTCCGGGCTTTTTTTATACCGATTCAATGCGGCTAAAACACTTCCATCTCTTCTTTATCCAATGAATAGCGCATGGGTTTCGATACAACCCTACGAGATATCAGGGGGGCTTTTCCTTGTGCGAAAAGCAACGTATCTGATGACGACTCACCGGTATTGAAGATACTCACCAGTTGCACCAGGCTGGTTGCCTGATCCTGCAATGACTCTGCCGCAGCGGTTGCCTGCTCGACCAGTGCGGCATTTTGCTGTGTTACTTCATCCATTTGCGTCATGGCCTGATTGACCTGCTCGATACCCTGTACCTGTTCACGCGTTGCCGCATTGATCCCGGCCATGGTGTTGGTCACATCACGGATGCTGCTGACAATCTGCGTCATGGTTTCACCCGCCTGGTCAACGAGCCGGCTTCCTTCATCAACCCTGCTCACCGAGTAATCGATCAATGACTTGATTTCACGGGCGGCACTGGCGCTGCGCTGTGCCAGGCTGCGCACTTCTGTTGCCACCACGGCAAACCCTCTTCCCTGTTCACCCGCCCGCGCGGCTTCGACGGCAGCGTTCAAAGCCAGAATATTGGTCTGGAAAGCAATGCCGTCAATCACATTAATGATATCCGTCATTTTCCTTGACGACTCGTTGATTTCACTCATCATGTCGACAACTTCAGATACAACGGCACCGCCCTTGACAGCGATATCAGAAGCCGATATGGCCAGTTGGTTGGCCTGATTGGCGTTATCACCATTCTGACGCACATTGGACGTCAATTCTTCAATAGTGGATGCGGTTTCTTCCAGTGAGCTGGCTTGCTGCTCGGTCCTGGATGACAAATCCTGGTTGCCGGCGGCGATTTCCATTGAGGCTGCTGCAATGGTATTGGTGCCGGCCCTCACCTTGCTGACAATGGAAATCAGGCTGTGCTGCATTTGCTGCATGGCATAAAGCAGGCTGGAGGTATCCCCTGCTTTCAGCCTGATCATGCCGGTCAGGTCACCCGATGCGATCTGGTTGACTATTTCATGTGCATATTCAGGCTCTCCGCCCATCTGCCTGAGCAGGCCGCGGGCAATCCTGATACCAACAATGGTGGCTATCAGCGATAACAGCAGGACGGCACCACCCAGCAAGGCACTGTTTTTGTAAAGACGGTCCACACGCGCATTCAATTGATGCTCGAGTACCTGCATGGAGGTGTCAATCAGCTTGAATTGCAGGTCAATGGCAGCGGTGTACTGGTTGAAAAAGTCGGCCGATCCGAACGACAACTGGTCCTTGTTGACGATTTCGGCCAATGCCAGCGCCTTTGCGGCTTTTGCCGCATTGATTGCCTGCTCTCCTTCTTGTGACAGCCGCTGCTTTGCCTGGGCATTTGCCGCAGTGGCCTTGTTGAGTGAATCCTGAAGTTTATTGATGTTGGCCTCGGCTTTTTCCAGTAATGCCGAAAAGGCAATACGGTCATTCATTTCCGCCTGTTTTGCCGCAAGCAGGCCAGCGCCTTTTGCACGCAATTGCCCAAACGCTTCCGTTAAGGCAGGCGCGGCAAAAAGTGTTGCACTGATCAGGTGAGAACTGTCAGGTGCCGGGTCAAATGTGAGGTGATAGTGGTCCTGTAAAAGATCGTTGAGGTCAAGCATGACAGCGATGGCATCTGTGTGGCGGTTAAAGCTCTCCCCGGC
>JAAZED010000406.1 GCA_012512465.1 Oxalobacter sp.
ATGCCGCTGATCGTGCCGAAAAACTGGTTTGCTGCCGGAAGTATTTGCCACCCAGCTCAATTACCTTGTCGGGGTTATTTTTCCAATCCAGTTTCGTGAAGTCGATCAAGTCAGGCGGAGAGTTGTTTTGCAGGTATTGCCTTTCCTGATTTATCCAGGACTGCATTTCCCTGGTATCCAGGTACTTGCCTTCGGGGTCAAACAGTTTATTGCCGAGTTGCACGATTTCCCTGCCACTTAACCGCAGATCACGCAGGCTGTTTTCAAATCCCTTGGTGGCATCAGGATTGGGATTGCTCATGTCTGCATCATGTCCCAGGGTTTCGCCGCTGTGGGTGGCGGCAAGTACGTTGTTCATGTTGAAGTCGGGCGGGTTTCGGAAATGCCTTTCCTGCCCGTCGGTTTTACCCTGAAGGAGGGAGTCGGTGACGCCGCTGAGGTTTTCGGCGTTATAAACTTTGCCCAATGCGTCTTGTGCCGCACCGATGGTTCTGATTTGATCCACTTCGGGGGTGGCAACGAAGGGCTGCTTTTCTTTTGCCATCTGAATATAGCCGTGCCTGACCGGCGTCCAGTCGTCAACCAATTGTTTTTCAGGGAATAGTTCGACGGAATGCTTGTTTTTAACTGTCTCCTTCAGACAGGTGGCTGTGGGTTTTACCAGCATTTCCATGGTTTTATCACTTACCGGCTTGATGACATTGCCCATGTCTTTGTAGGGAAAGGTACGGGCAGCAGGCATGACGGGAACGGCCTTTGCCGATTGCCTGGATTGGAAGTCCTGCCAGGCATAGGGCTGTGGCTTAAGTCTGGAAAATTGATTCATGAGTCCATCGCCATTGCTACGATTTCCTGCATCATGGCCTGGTGAGGGGAATGTCGTCTGCACCAGTGGCTTGAAAGCGTTCTTGACCGGACTGGCAAAGGGATCGGGCAGCGGTTTTGACATGTCGGAAATATCACGGGCGGGCATTAAGCCGGTGGCCTGTACTGATGGGTTCGCCGGTTCACTCTTGCTTTTTGGGTATTCCCCTTCATCCCATAGCCAGGGCATCTTGAGCATGGCCTTGCCAGCCGGGGTTTCTTCCCAATCCTCGATTGAGTCATACGTGATTTTGTTTTGATGGAACATAAAATATCCTTGTAGGGTGGTTATCTGCAGGGAGATAAATTCCTGCTCCAATCACAATATACGTCGTTTGTGAACCCTCAAAAGCCAGCTGTACCAATCTTTGTCACAGACGCCGGAAAGCAGCACCAGGTAAGCCTTTTCAGAAGAGAGATGCCGGCTGTTTCCCGGCTATATGGTTGATATTCCAATAAAAGGAAAGCCGCCTGCCATGGCAGAGCAGATCAATGAGGCCGGGAAAATGATCGGGCAGTCCATCAAAACCGCTAACCACAGACAACCGCATCCAACTGGCAATACCGAACGTGCTGCCGTGCATCAGGCGTTCTTGGATAGGCAATCCGTTCAGTTCAAAAGAGGAGGGCGCTGCCGTTTTTGCGGGGTGAGGATACTCGGATAAGCTTTCGGATGCGTCTCCGGAAAGTCCTGGCTGTAATGCAGCCCACGGCTTTCATTTCTTGACAGGGCGCTTTGAACGATCAGTGATGCCACTTCGACCAGGTTACGCAGCTCCAGCAGGTTGTTGGAGACAATGAAGTTGGCATAATACTCGTCGATTTCCTCTCTTAACAGCTTGATACGGCGTTGCGCACGCTCCAGCCGCTTGGTGGTGCGGACGATCCCGACATAATCCCACATGAAGCGGCGCAGTTCATCCCAATTGTGCGAGATCACCACTTCCTCATTCGGGTTGGACACCTGGCTTTCATCCCATGCGGGAAGCGCCACAAGCGGCGTATCTTTTTGCTTGACGATATCCGCCGCGGCCATCCGCCCCAGCACCAGGCATTCCAGCAGGGAGTTGCTAGCCAGCCGGTTGGCGCCGTGCAGGCCGGTGCAGGCAGCTTCACCCACCGCATACAGCCCGTCCAGATCCGTTTTGCCCCTCATGTCGGTAATGATCCCGCCGCAGGTATAGTGTGCAGCAGGAACGACAGGGATTGGCTGACGGGTGATATCAATACCCAGTTCCAGACAGCGGGCATAAATCGTGGGGAAATGGCTTTTCAGAAACCCCGGACTCTGGTGCGTGATATCCAGGTTTACATGGTCCAGACCGCGTTTTTTCATCTCGAAGTCAATCGCCTTGGCCACAATATCGCGCGATGCCAGCTCACCGCGGGAATCATGCCACTCCATAAAGCGTTTTCCCGCGTCCGTTCCGGCTTCAGGCGGCAGCTTCAACTGGCCGCCTTCGCCGCGTACTGCTTCCGAAATCAGGAAAGACTTGGCCCAGGGGTGGTAAAGGCAGGTCGGATGAAACTGGATAAACTCCATATTACCCACCCGGCATCCGGCACGCCATGCCATGGCAATCCCGTCGCCACTGGCGGTATCCGGATTGGTGGTGTAAAGATAAACTTTGCCTGCGCCGCCGGTTGCCAGCACCGTGTGCCGGGCGGAAAAAGTACGGACTTCACCGGCTTTTTCATCCAGCACATACAGACCGTGGCAGCGAACCGGATGGACATCACTGCCCAGCCTGTCGGAGGTGATCAGGTCCACGGCAGAATGATTTTCAAAGATGCTGATATGACTGCTGGCCCGGAGCTTCTCTTCCAGCGTGACCTGGACAGCGTGTCCGGTCGCATCAGCTGCATGGATAATACGTCTTTCACTGTGTCCGCCTTCCCGCGTCAGGTGAAAGCCGATGGCGGAACTTTCATCCCGTGAAAAGGGTACGCCCTGCCCAATCAGCCAGTCGATCGCTTCCGCGCCGTTTTCCACGATAAAGCGGGTGACGTTTTCCTCACAGAGTCCGGCGCCAGCCCGCATCGTATCGGCCACGTGCTGCTCGATGGAGTCCACCGGGTCCAGCACCGCCGCAATACCGCCCTGTGCGTAGTTGCTGGCGCTTTCATCCAGTGTGCGCTTGCATATCAGGGCAATCCGACAGGAAGCGGGAAGACGAAGGGCAACGGAAAGCCCGGCCAGTCCACTACCAACAATAACAACATCAAAATCCATGAGGCACCCGAATATCAGTGGAAGTCACCTAACTATATTCGATTCAGACGGCTTCGTCATGCGGTTTTACCAGAAAAAGGGCTCTTCTTTTGCCCTCAGGTGATTAATAGAGGAGCCACCTCTGGCAGCTCTTGAAAAAAATCAGGTGCCTCCACCTGAAAAATAGCCGCTTAATGTTGTTTATGGATGGTTTCCACGGCGCTTCAACAGAAAATCTTTTGCCTGATCAGGGAATGCCTTTCTTGAGTGTTTTCATAAAATCTACCATTTGCGGGTAAAAATCACTGAAAAGATCCATTTTCCGGTTGTTGAGCATCACTTCCGTAAAAAGCTTCAGCCCGACCCCGAAGGCCGTGGCATCTTCATCGTTAAAGTCATTCCTGCTTTTGATTTTTTCAATGATGAAGAGAATTTCATCATGATTGCCCACCTCGAATTGCAGGGGAGGGGCAGTCACCGGCTGCCCCTCCTTATCAGCCAGGTATTCAATCGTGACACGGTAACGGTGCTTTTTCATCAATATTTCCTCGCGGTTTATTTTTGCCTGTTGCGTTCATAGTGGCGGACATAAGTGATCTCATGCGTTTTTTTCCCGTCAGGCAGCTTTTCCTGCAAGACTAGGGCGTGTTAACACTAAACAGCCTGCTGCAAAGCCGTTGTGTCCCAAATGGCGGTGTTTCCTCGAAAAATCTGAATTTGACGTAGGTCTACTACGCCTGCATCCAGATTTTCCGATGCGCCTTGCCCTTTGAAACAAAACGACTTTTCGCGAACAGCGGTCTAGTGTTAACACGCCCTGGCAGTTC
>JAAZED010000407.1 GCA_012512465.1 Oxalobacter sp.
GATGTTGTCGCTATCGGTGGCGGCCCCGCCGCTTCAGCAGCGGCTGTCTACGCGGCCAGAAAAGGCGTCCGGACAGGACTTGTCACGGAAAATTTCGGCGGGCAGATGCTCAATACCACAACCATCGAAAACCTCATTGCCCTCAAGCAAACGGAAGGCGTCAAATTTTCCGCGGCACTGGAAGAAAATGTTATCGCCCATGGCGTTGATATCATGATCCCGCAAACAGCGACAAAACTGATCCCGGGCAAACTCATTGAAATCCGGATGGAAAGCGGTGCCACCATTAAAAGTAAAACCGTCATTCTGGCGCCCGGCGCACGCTTTCGCCAACTGGGCATTGAAGGCGAAAGCCAGTATATCGGACGCGGTGTTGCATTCTGTGCACACTGTGACGGCCCGCTGTACAAGAATAAACAGGTCGCCGTGATTGGTGGCGGCAACGCAGCAGTAGAAGCGGCAATTGATCTTGCCGGCATCACAGAACATGTCACACTGCTGGCCAGGAACAACAAGATGGAAGCGGATATCGTGTTGCAGGAAAAGCTCAAAAAACTGCCTAATGTCACCATCAAGACAGACGCCCTGGCATTTGAAGTCACTGGTGAACATAGCCGGATCAATGGCCTGATGTACCGTGATCTGACAACCGATATGACACATAACCTCAAGCTGGAGGGTATCTTTGTCCAGATAGGCCAGCAAACGGCAACAAAATGGTTGAGTGGTATTGTTGATCTCAATGCGCATGGAGAAATCATCGTGGATGATCATGCCCGCACCTCCGTTCCCGGGGTGTTTGCTGCCGGCGATGCGACCACCGTCCCTTTCAAGCAGATCATTATTGCCATGGGTAACGGCGCCACTGCCGCGCTCAGTGCCTTTGATTATTTGCTCAGAAACTGACAAAACTGTGCGAAACTGTTGCTGATCATACCTTTCCAGATAGCCGGAGCAGAATATGGAACGTGATATCGCAGCAGCCGCACAGCTTATCAAACAGGCAGATGGTTTATTCATCGGCGCAGGAGCCGGTATGGGTGTTGACTCCGGTCTGCCTGATTTCCGGGGAAACGAAGGATTCTGGAAAGCCTATCCCCCGCTGGCCAGGGCGCGCATCGAGTTTGTCGAAATAGCCAACCCGGCATCCTTTTCGGATAACCCTCCACTGGCCTGGGGATTTTATGGCCACCGCCTGCAGCTGTACCGGGATACCATACCGCATGCGGGTTTCCATATTCTCCAGGCATTCGCTGCTGCGATGGAACATGGCCCTTTTGTCTTTACCAGCAACGTTGACGGCCAGTTCCAGAAATCCGGCTTTTTGACTGAGCAGGTTGCTGAATGCCACGGCTCGATTCATCATCTTCAGTGCACCCGTCCCTGTTCTCGCGCCATCTGGCCAGCTGAAAAACTGGCCGTGGAAGTGGATATGGATGTCTGCCATTGGCAGCCGGATTTGCCAACCTGTATTGAATGTGGTGCACTGGCCCGCCCGAATGTCCTGCTGTTTAATGACTGGGGCTGGATATCCGACCAGACCGATCTGCAGATGGAACGGCTGAATAAATGGTACCGGAAGGTGAAAAATCCGGTCGTCATTGAGCTGGGAGCCGGGCTTGCCGTCCCGACCGTCCGGCGTGTCTGTGAATCAACCCCTGCCCCGCTCATCCGCATCAACCTGACTGAGCCGCAAATGGACAGTGGCAGGCAAAATGCCATCAGTCTCAACATGCGCGGGCTGGAAGCGTTAAAACAGATCCATACCATATGGCAGACGCTGTGACATGACATCCGCACCACACACGCTTTCAGTTGAAGATCTCTGGCATGATGTGATCGCTGTACGGGAAAACCGTCCGCTGGTTCACAATATCACCAACTACGTCGTTGCGCCTTATAACGCCAATGCCCTTTTGGCACTGGGCGCCTCTCCTGTCATGGCACATGCCCATGAAGAGGTCGGGGAAATGGCACAGCTTGCCAGCGCCCTGGTCCTCAATATCGGCACACTTGATCCTTACTGGGTCACTGCCATGAAACACGCCATGGCAGCCGCAAACGAAGCAGGCAAACCCGTTGTCCTTGATCCGGTTGGTGCGGGAGCAACCGCTTACCGTACGGAAACGGTTCATGAACTGATCCGCCTGGGTCCGCCTGCCATCATCCGTGGCAACGCGTCGGAAATCCTGAGTCTTGCGGGATACACTGCGCCGACCAAAGGCGTGGACAGTGCCGCCACATCAGGCACAGCCGTGACGGCCGCCCGCATGCTGGCAGAGAGAATCAACGGTACTGTCTGCATTTCCGGTGCGGATGATCATGTTGTGGACAGCGCGGGCCGCTGGCTCAGCCTGTCAAACGGACATGAATGGATGACACGGATCACTGGAACAGGTTGCTCGGCATCGGCCATGGTGGGCGCTTTTGCCGCGATTCAGCCCGACAGGTGGTGTGCAACAGCTGCTGCCATGGCCTATCTGGGTGTCGC
>JAAZED010000408.1 GCA_012512465.1 Oxalobacter sp.
CTGGGGTAAGGTTCGTTTTGGCCGTGTCCAGGAAATCTCATTTGAGTATTTCTCCTCCCTTGATCCCTTTGAGCAGGGAACAACCGGTTCATCACTGGCACTGTACAACATGACCCACTCCGAGCAGCTTGCCAATACGGCTCGCTATGACAGCCCGGAATGGAATGGCCTGGGCTTTTCCGCCAACGTTAGCCTGGGACAAGACAGACGCGATAACTCCGATGACAACAAAAATATCGGTTTCGGGGGTGGCATCCACTATGACAATGGCCCGCTGGTTTTGATGGCAAACTATAACCGCCTGGCAGACTCCAATGAGTCCTGGGTCTGGAATATCGGTGGCGGCTACGAATTCGGCCCGGCACGCGTTACTGTTGGCTATCAGTCCAGCAAGTTCAAGGATCAGAAAAATTCCGAGGTCTATCTGGCAAACCCGGATGATTTCCAGAAAATGGATCAGGAAGAATGGATGATCGGCCTGACCTATGATATCGGACCAGGTCAACTGAAACTCGCCTATAACCGTGCCAGCATCGATAACTGGAAAGAAGGCAAGGATGGCGATACCGATAAATTTGCACTCGGCTATACCTATGAACTGTCCAAGCGCACAGCAATTTACGGTGTGGTTTCCTACACCGACAGTGATAATGGACTGGTCGGCAGCGTATACAACAATAATGGTGCAGAAAGATCAGAAGTCTATGGTATTCAGGTTGGTATGACGCATAACTTCTAAAAAGTTGAGAGAGGGTGTTTCACCCGGGGGGACTGTGAGGGGCAGTCCCCTTTTTTATCGACGAAATGTGTCGCAACGCCGTATAATGCTCCATTATTGCGGGCGTAGCTCAATGGCAGAGCAGAAGCTTCCCAAGCTTACGACGAGGGTTCGATTCCCTTCGCCCGCTCCATACCTCCCGACAATTTCCCCAGTTAATTGATCTTATCTGCCAAATGAATGGCAAACCGCTCGCGATAGTCACGCGGTGAAAGCCCTGTCACCTTGTAAAACACCTGCCGGAATGCACCGGCATCATGATAGCCGACATCCCAGGCAATCTGTTCGATACTGCGCTGGGTAAGCTCCAGCAATTCACGAGCCTGGTTCACGCGCAACCGCTGGGTATATTCTGTCGGCCTAAATCCGGTAGCCGCCTTAAAGCGGCGAAGAAAGGTTCTTTCACTCAATCCGGCACAAGCCGCCATTTCCTGCAGTGTGCCCATCTGCCTGCCTGTGCCTGAAGCCAGTGCTGTACCTTGGTACAGCCTCATCGCCATGACTGAAATCAGGCAAAAAACTTCTGAAATAACGCTGCGAATGCCTGCCCGGGCCCATGACCAGAAAACGGGCGGTATGCGCGCTGATACTGGGGCCGAGCAATCGTGCAACCAGGGCCAGCCCCGGATCAATCCATGCCATCAGCCCCGGCAGTGACAATATCTCCATCGTCAATGAGCAGGCGATCGGCATCAATCCTGACGGCAGGAAAACGCCCAGCCAGTTCCTCTGCCAGGCACCAGTACGTCGTCACTGTTCGTCCGTCAAGTGCGCCGCTGTGCGCTAAGACAAACGCTCCGGCACAGACTGATGCAAGAATGGCAGCACTTGCGTGCCGGGCACGAAGCCAGTTGCGCATCGGCCTGATAACAGCATCTTCCGGGCGCTCTCCCAGACAGGGTGGCGCCACAATCACCACCGGCTTTTCCGGGTATCCGGGATGGCTGTCAAAACAGCAGAGTACTTTCTCATCTGTTTCAGAGAGCTTCCAGTGGCGTACCCGCAATACCGGCAAACGGGTATCCGCATTTTCTGCGGCAATGCGGTTGGCCACCCCGAAAAGATCTGTCAAACCATGGATAGCTGCCTGTTGTGCGCCGGGATAACACAACAAGCCGATTTCATGTACATCATCTGAAAGTTGCATTTGTCAGTTTCTCCCCCGATATTGTCGATCCGGCCAATCCCGGAAAACAGGCTTCCGGCCGAGAATACAGTCCTTGCATCAACTTAACAAGGAGCACAAAATGCAGAAACAGGCACTGATTGTGGTTGACATCCAAAACGATTATTTCCCCGGCGGCAAGTGGGTTCCTGATAACATTGAAACGGCTGCCGCCAATGCCGGACGGGCCCTTGAGGCCGCGCGCAAATCAGGTGATCTGGTGGTGCATATTCGCCACGAGTTCCCCGATGCCGATGTGCCGTTTCTTGCGCCAGGCTCTGCAGGTGCACAGGTTCATCCTGCCGTTGCGGAGCAGCCTGGCGAACAGGTCATACACAAGCAGCAAATCAACGCATTTTATGAAACGCAGTTACAGGCTGTTTTGCAAAAACATACCATTGAACATCTGGTCATCACTGGCAATATGAGCCATGCCTGTATTGATGCTATCGTTCGCGCTGCCGCAGACATCGGCTATACCGTCACCGTACTGCATGATGCCTGTGCTACCCACGAGCAACAATTCAATGACATCCATATTCCGGCTGCCCAGGTACAAGCCGCATTTATGACCGCGCTTGCTTTCGGCTATGCGAAAGTCATTCCGACAGAAGAATATCCCAAGCAGGGCCGTTAGGTATCCATCAAAAGAAATCGCGAAAGGAGCCAGCAGCCACTTTTATGCCGGATCCTTTCTGCGATGAGGCTGACATGCGTTTCCCGGCAGGAACAATACTGGCATTCATGCTGCGTTAACAGGCATAATAGTGCTTTTGTCAGCCCGGTTGATTTTCATGAGTGAACAATCTGCAGAAAACAAAAAAGGCAAGCCGCTTTTTTATGACCCCACAGAACACCGCATCCGCAGCTTTGTCACCCGGGCAGGCAGGCTTTCTGCTGCACAGGAACGCGCCATCAATGAACTCGGCCCCCAATACTGCATTCCCTTTGAAAAAACGCCGCTGGACTTTATGGAATCATTTGAGCGGGTAGCCGAAACGATACTGGAAATCGGTTTCGGCATGGGAGAAACGACCGCACAGATTGCAGAGGCCATGCCTGAGAAGAATTTCCTGGGGGTGGAAGTACATACACCCGGTGTTGGAGGGCTTTTAAAACTGATTGATGATCGCGGCCTGCGAAATATCCGCATCATCCAGCATGACGCAGTAGAAGTGATCACCCATATGATCGCGAAAAGTTCACTTGACGGGGTGCATATTTTCTTTCCGGACCCCTGGCATAAGGCTCGCCATAACAAGCGGCGTCTCATCCAGCCTCCCTTTGTACAGCTTCTGACCACCCGGCTCAAATCCGGCGGATATATCCATTGCGCAACCGACTGGGAACCGTATGCCGAGCAGATGCTGGATGTGCTGGAAGGAGAACCCTTCCTTGAAAATACCGCAAAAGACTATGCGCCGCGTCCGGACTACCGGCCGGAAACCAAATTTGAAAAACGGGGACGCCGGCTGGGGCACGGTGTCTGGGATCTGGTCTTTAAAAACCGCTAGGGTCAGCCCCTGCTCAGGTGGGATCGCTCTCTACTACCTGCAGGACAATCTTGCCGATATGATTGCTGGACTCCATCAGTTCATGCGCCTGCATGACCCGCTCCAATGGGAAAATACGGTCAACAACTGCCCTGATACTCCCTGACTCCAGAAGCGGCCAGATGTGTTTACGCAGTTTTTTGGCAATCTCCCCCTTGAATTCGACCGAACGAGGACGCAACGTGGAACCGGTAACCGTCAGGCGCTTATGCAAAAGCTGTCCGAAGTCAATCGTACCCTTGCGCCCGCCCAGGTGGGCAATCATGACCAGCCGCCCATCCTCGGCCATGCAATCCAGCTCACGCTGGATATACATCGCACCCATGATATCAAGGATGACATCCACCCCTTTCCCACCGGTTTCCCTTTTAACGATATCAACAAAATCTTCTGTCATGTAATTGATACCGCGAACAGCGCCGAGACTTTCCGCAGCCTGGCATTTTTCAGGTGTCCTGGCCGTGGCAAAGACACGATGGCCAAGTGCAGAGGCAATCTGGATGGCAGCCACTCCGATACCGGAGGTTCCGCCCTGTACCAGCAAGGTTTCCCCCGGCTTGATGGCTGCGCGATCAAAGATATTGCTCCAGACGGTAAAAAAGGTTTCCGGCAAAGCGGCAGCCTCGACAAAGGTCAACCCGGCAGGCACAGGCAAACACTGCGGTATGGGTGCTATACAATATTCAGCATATCCCCCGCCCTGTAAAAGCGCACAGACCTTATCACCCATCTCAAATCCACTGCTTTCAAGCACGCCGCCGGCAACCACCCCTGCCACTTCAAGACCCGGAATCTCGGACGCGCCTGTCGGGGCGCTGTAACGCCCGCGACGCTGCAACACATCCGGTCGGTTGATACCGGCTGCGTGGACCCTGATCAGCATGTCACCCGGGCGGGGAATCGGAACCGGCAGATCAATCATCTGCAACTGACCGGTGTCACCTGTATTACCAGACTGTACGATCTCAATGGCTTTCATGATGCAAAACTCAACAAATGATGTAAGCAGACCTTACATGATAATCCCAAGCCGGAAAAAAAGCATTGCAAAAAAGGGCAATGCCGGTGAATCACCCGGCTTCTTTCCCGCTGTTTTTCCTTCCCGGACAAAAACCCATAAAAAAACCTCCTGATGGCACAGGAGGTTTTTTTGACGCAAGTGAAGGCTTATTCAGCCGCTGGTGCCTCTTCTGCTGCCGCTTTCATCGACAGCTTGATACGGCCACGATCATCCGTTTCAAGGACTTTCACACGTACCTGCTGGCCTTCCTGCAGATAATCCGTAACCGCATTCACGCGCTCAGTGGCGATCTGGCTGATGTGCAGGAGACCATCCCGGCCCGGCAGGACCTGGACAATCGCACCAAAATCAAGCAGCTTCAAGACGGTACCGTCGTAAATCTTGCCGATTTCAACAGATGCCGTCAGCTCCTCGATACGACGCCTGGCTTCCTGGCCTGCGGCGCCATCAACCGAAGCAATCGTTACCACACCCTCATCGCTGATATCGATCTGGGTACCGGTTTCCTCGGTAAGGGCACGGATCACCGCCCCGCCCTTGCCGATCACATCGCGGATTTTCTCCGGATTGATCTTGATGGTAATCAGGCGCGGTGCAAAGTCGGACAGCTCGGTCTTGAACTCCGGCATAGCCTGCTGCATTTTGCCGAGGATGTGCATCCGGCCCTCTTTTGCCTGGGCCAGCGCCACCTGCATGATTTCCTTGGTGATCCCCTGAATCTTGATGTCCATCTGCAATGCAGTAATACCATCAGCCGTACCGGCCACCTTGAAGTCCATATCGCCCAGATGATCCTCATCACCCAGGATATCGGTCAGCACCGCGAATTTGCCGCCTTCCTTGATCAGGCCCATGGCAATACCGGCCACATGCTTCTTGATAGGCACACCCGCATCCATCAATGCCAGGCTGCCGCCACAAACGGATGCCATGGAAGATGAGCCGTTGGATTCGGTAATCTCGGAAACCAGGCGAATGGAATAGCTGAATTCATCCGGTGATGGCAAAATGGCTGCCAAACCACGCTTGGCCAGGCGACCATGGCCGATTTCACGGCGTTTGGGCGTACCGACACGACCGGTTTCACCGGTAGCAAACGGCGGCATGTTGTAGTGCATCATGAAGGCATCGCTGTATTCCCCCATCAGTGCATCAATTTTCTGGTTATCACGTGCAGTACCCAGCGTTGCCACAACAAGCGCCTGGGTTTCACCGCGCGTAAACAGCGCAGAACCGTGGGTTCTCGGCAGCACACTGGTGCGAATTTCAATCGGGCGCACCGTACGGGTATCACGACCATCAATACGTGGTTCTCCCTCCAGGATCTGTGAACGGACAATCTTTGCTTCCAGGTCAAAGAGGATATTGCCGACTTCCGTTGAATCAGGTGCATCCTCACCTTTTGCCGCCGCTTCAGTTGCCAGCGCCACATTGACCGTTTCGGTTGCCTGACGCAGCTTGCTGGTACGGGCCTGCTTCTGGCGGATCTGGTAAGCTTCACGTAAAACCGGCTCGGCAACACGGGTCACAGCAGCAACCAGCGTTTCCTTGCTGGCTGGCGCTACCCACTCGATTTCCGGCTTGCCGCCATCACGAACCAGTTCGTCAATCGCATCAATCACGGCTTTCATCTGCTCGTGACCATACACCACGCCACCCAGCATGATTTCTTCAGAGAGTTCCTGTGCATCAGATTCGACCATCAGCACAGCCTGTTCGGTACCGGCCACCACCAGATCCATCATGGATGCTGCCAACTGTGAGGAGGTCGGGTTCAGGACATACTGCCCATCCACATAACCGATACGGGCCGCGCCCAGCGGGCCGTTGAATGGAATACCGGATACGCAAAGCGCAGCCGATGCGCCAATCATGGCGGGAATATCCGGGTCAATTTCCGGGTTGACTGACAGGACATGGATAATGACCTGCACCTCATTGAGATAGCCTTCCGGGAAAAGCGGACGAATCGGCCTGTCAATCAGGCGGGAAGTCAGGGTTTCCTTTTCAGAAGGACGGCCTTCACGTTTGAAAAAACCGCCCGGAATACGGCCGGCAGCATAGCTTTTTTCGATGTAATCCACCGTCAGCGGGAAAAAATCCTGCCCCGGACGGGCATCTTCCCGTGCAACAACCGTTGCCAGTACAACCGTATCATCCATTGATACCAGAACCGCACCGGAAGACTGGCGTGCAATTTCGCCGGTTTCAAGCGTCACGGTATGCTGACCATACTGGAAGGTTTTGCTCACTTTGTTAAACATTCTGTTCCTTTCAAATTTACCGGCAGTGTTTCAGGCGCTACCGTTCACCTCATTCATGAAAGCAGGTAAACATGTACCGGCTTTCCTCTCTTGCGGTCTACTTTACGACCTTTTCACAACACAACAGTTTGGCTGCTCCATAACGAAATGCCCGCGACAGAAACTGACGCAGGCATTAACACTAAGATGCAACCGGTAGATAGCGTATCCGCAATTATTTACGCAATCCGAGTTTGCCAATCAGTTCACGATAGCGATTGACATCTTTTTTACGCAGATAATTCAGCAGATCCCGGCGGCGGTTTACCATCATAAGGAGACCGCGACGGGAATGGTGATCTTTTTTGTGCGACCTGAAATGATCCTGGAGATCATTGATCCGTGCGGTCAGGAGCGCCACCTGCACTTCCGGAGAACCCGTATCGTTTGTGCTGCGAGCGTTTTCCGCCACAATTGCAGCCTTGCTTTCTTTTGCCAAAGCCATAATACTACCCTTTCACATGCGACAACAGGAGTCGGAACCCCAAGGTGTCGTGATTACAAACAAAAAACTGGCCAAGAATCAGCCAATGGCGCAGTATAAAGTAAAAATCTGTTTCTGTACAAATATCCTTCCACGAAATTTGATAAATTTTGAAGAAATAATCTGCAAGGAGAACAGAATGAAGCGTATCGCGCTCTTTTTTACCCTGTTTTTGGCATTATGCCTGACCGGATGTGCCATGTTCGCCCCGCCGCCGGATCCGGGCACCCCGGAACAGGCCATCCTTGAGCGTTATGGCAAACCCGCAGCAACCTACCCCGATGGCGAAACCACCCTGTGGGAGTATCCCGGCGGTTACTGGAGCCAGCAAACCCACATGGCAAGAATGGATAAGGATAAACGCCTGATTTCCTGGGAACAGGTGCGCACAGACGCGAAATTCGGCACGCTCACCATTGGGAAATCCACCGCCAATGATGTCCTGAAAACTGTTGGCCGCCCAACCGAAACCTCTCAAATCCACCTGAACAACTACAAGGTCTGGACCTACCGTTACAAGCAGGATGGCGTCTGGGATTCGGTGATGCACGTGATGTTTGATGACAACGGTATCGTTCAGAAAATGGAAACCGGGCGCGACCCGCTGTATGATGATGACAGGGGGTTGTGGGGACGAACCGGTGTGGGCATCGGCGTTGGTGGCGGCCGTTGGGGTGGCTGGGGCGGCCGTGGTGGTGGCATCGGTATCGGCATCGGATTCTAAGGAAAACACACTCGGAGAAAACGACATGAGACGCCTCTTGACTATTCTGACGCTTTTAACGGCTGTGCTGGCAACAGGCTGCGCCAATAAATATGCAACACCGCTCCCGCCAGGCGCAACAGAAGCGGAAGTGATTACCCGTCACGGGCAGCCAACCGCACGCTATCAGGAAGGCGGAATCACCCTGCTGGAATATGCCAGCGGTTACTGGGCCCAATATGCCTTTTTTGCAACAATGGATGCCAATGGCCGCCTGGTGAAATGGGAGCAGGTGTTAACCGATGAAAAATTCAATACGCTGGAAGTCGGCAAGGCAAGGAGGGCCGATCTCCTGAAAACCATTGGCCATCCGGCGGAAATCACGCGGATTTACAAACACAACTACGAAGTGTGGACCTACCGTTACAAGAAAGCCCTCTCCTGGGACTTTGTCATGCACTTCATGTTTGATCCGGATAACCCGAACAGCACCGTCAGGATGAAAGAAAGCGGCATTGACATCATGTATGATCCGGGCGGCGACTGATCGGGCAGGCAGAGAGTTATGAGACGCCGCCTTATCCTGCTTTTTTCATTCATCATGCTTTCTGGCTGCGCGGCCATCTTCGGCCCGGATCTTGTTCCGGGCGAACCGGAACAAGCCGTTATTGCCAAGTATGGCAAACCGACCGCCCATTACCAGGAGGGTGACATCACGCTGCTTGAATATGCAAGCTTTTACGGGCAACAAACCTACATGATCCGTCTGGATGCACAGCACCGCTTCATTTCCCGCGAACAGGTCCTGACTGTCGAACAGTTTCAGGCCATTCGCATCGGGAAAGACAACATGCAGTCTGTCCTGTTGAAAATCGGTCAGCCCGCCGAAAAAGACTTTCTGGTACTGAAAAATTTCACCGTCTGGAGCTACCGCTACAAGGAATCCGGCATCTGGGATTCCATGATGCACATCAAATTCGACACTAACGGTATCGTCCGCGACAAGGAAAACGGCCTCGATCCTTTATATTTCCCACGAGGCGCAATCAATGATAATTCCGGCAGATACGTTAACCTGATTGTTTCAGCGGATTGCGAAGCAAAACGCTGAAACGGCCTCGATCCGTTATACTTGCCCCGGGGCTGAATGGATTCAGACCTGCACTGTAACATTTCAGCCAATGACGCAACAAGTCCTCAAAGCAACCTCAATCCGTTAAATACTTGCCACACGCAAAAACGTACCTGCTTTTATCCTATGAAAACACATCCACTTGCAAAAACCCGCGAAGAAATCCGCAAGGCGCGCATTGCCGGCCAGATGGCCGCGCAGGTCCTTCACATGATCGGCCCATACGTCAAAGCGGGCGTTACGACGCTCGAACTGGACCGAATCTGCCATGACTATATCGTCAATGAACTCAAGGCAACGCCGGCAAATATCGGCTACATGGGATACCAGCATACGACCTGCATCTCGGTAAACCATGTTGTCTGCCACGGTATCCCTTCAGACAGAAAGCTGAAAAACGGCGATATCCTCAATATTGACGTGGCGCTCATCAAGGATGGCTGGTACGGTGACACCAGCAGGATGTACACCGTTGGCGAAGCCGGAATTTTAGCAAGACGCCTTATCGACACGACCTATGAAGCGATGATGGCAGGTATCTGGCAGGTACGTCCGGGCAGTACCCTTGGCGATATCGGCCACGCTATCCAGACCGTGGCCCACCGGGAAGGTTTCAGCGTGGTCGAGGAATACTGCGGGCACGGCATCGGCATGACTTACCACGATGAGCCCCAGGTGCTGCATTTCGGCAAAAAAGGCGCGGGCATGGTGCTGGCAGAGGGCATGATCTTTACCATCGAACCCATGATCAATGCCGGGAAAAAACAGGTACGTCTGATGAAAGATGGCTGGACTGCTGTTACGAAAGATCACTCCCTTTCCGCACAATGGGAGCATATGGTGGCGGTTACCGCAGACGGATATGAAATTCTGACCCCCTGGCCGCAAACAGTATCACCACACATGACATAACGCATACCGATCCTTCATTCACCAGACAAGTTGTTAACCTGTCTTTGTCTCACCTGAAGTAATATGATACTTTCCGAAAGTACAAATAAATGTGCGCCGGTACAGCGGGTTTCCCCCAATAGCAAGAAACCACAAATGCCTGTCTGTCACCAATAACTGGAGCGCTCCTGGTAGACATTGTCTGATAATAGGAGAAGCGTGTGAACCTGCCCAAATCCCCTGACAGGGTTATTGCCGAAGAAATTATTGAACGAAGCCCTTCTGTTGCGCTCCGCGTAACTGGTGAAAACGGAAAATGGGTAACCACTTTCATTACAGAAAATATTGCTGCTTATGGTTACAGCAAGGATGATTTTCTGACCGGGAAAATAACGTGGACAGGGATTGTTCATCCGGACGATATTGATGAGCTGGTTACCACACTGGATACTTACGAAGCGAACGGCGTTGATGAATATACGACGGTTTACCGGGTGATAAAAGCGGACGGTACGCCCATGTGGGTCATGGATAACAGCAATGTGGTCCGAAATGAAAACGGCGAAGTAATCTATGCGGACTGCATTATTACAGACTATACCGATACAAAAAACAACCTGGAAAAAATTGGAGATAATTTAAGACAGCATGCTGTCTTGAATGACATTCTTCAGGGACTACACAAATCCGACCTGGACAAATCCCTGCAGATACTCCTTGACCGGACCGGTGTCTATCTTGATATCAGCCGTGTCATTCTGTTTGAAGACAGCCCGGATCACACGCAATGCAAGGCCTCTTATGAATGGTGCAACGAGGACATCTCATCCATGGGAGAGTTCACGATAGATTATGAAAAGGATCTTCCTGAAGTGGCGGATGACCTGAAAAAATACGGTCGCAGTATTATCAATTATGGCGATATTCCGGAAGGATCTGCGGATGAGTTTGATCACGAAGGGGTTATCGCTGCCGCCATTTTTGCCGTTTACATACAGGAAGAACCATTTGGATTTATCTGCTTTGATGAATGTATCAAGGAACGGCAATGGGATAAGGCCACACTTGTGTTCCTTGAAAACATTTCCCAACTGGTTTCCACAGCGCTGATCCGAAGAAAAAATGAGCGCGTCATCCGGGATATGGCGCTGACCGACCAGTTAACAGGGCTGGGTAACCGCAATCACCTTGAAGCCTGCCTGACCCAGGCACTTGAAGATACCCGGCAGTCAGGGCAGGTCAGTTATCTGCTTTTCATTGACATGGATGACTTCAAGATCATCAATGATGGTTACGGTCATGATTATGGTGATGTCATCCTCAAGGACTTTGCCTCTTTCCTGAAAAGCGATTTCGGCAGCATGGCGAATGTCTTTCGCTTTGGCGGTGATGAATTTGTCATCCTGATGTCGCCGGAGCATACCGATTCCATTGATGCCGTCATCAACAGCCTGCTTGCCCGCGCCCAGCTTCCCTGGCATGTCATCAATAAAAGTTTTTACTGCACGTTAAGTATCGGTGTGGTGCACTTTCCCGAAGGTGA